>JBAXQG010000057.1:0-6192 GCA_037131855.1 bacterium | reverse complement strand
ATATTCTGGCTTGGTCGCTGGGAAACGGGATCCTGACCGTACATTTGGAGAGAGTAAATTAAAAAATCGCTGATTTTAGATTTTGGATTGATGATTTGAAGGCTTCCAATCAAATATCAGAAATCAGAGATCCGAAATAGGGAAAGAGACGCCAGAGGAGGAGCGAACCGATGAATGAAGGCTGTTATGTTTATTGTGTTCTGTACCGTGGAAAAAAGGAGGAGTGGGGGCCGATTGGCCTGGATGGAGTACCCGTCTTCCAAATTGCGAGGGAGGGGATCGCTTGCCTGGCGCATCGTCACGAACTGACCCCTTATCAAGGAGAAGACGAGCTGGTAAAGAATTGGGTGATCGCTCACAACCGGGTGGTGGAGACGGCTTGGGAGGAAACCGGGGCAGTGCTTCCGATGACCTTCAACTGCATCATCCAACCCGTTGAAGGGCACAGCGCCGAGGAAGTGGTTCAAGCTTGGTTGAGTAAGGAAGGAGACCACTTCCAAGCCAAGCTGGCATACCTGGAAGGCAAGGTCGAGTTGGGCGTCCAGGTGATTTGGAAGCGCAAGGTGTTGGCTGCTCGTCTCCTGGCTCAGGATGAGGTGTTGAAGGGGCTCGCCGATTCGATGACCGGGGCGCCCCGCGGCATGACCTATTTTCTCCAACAGAAGCTCGAAAAGGCGCTGGCCGCTAAATTGCTGGATAAAGCGGAGAAGGACTGCCGCCTCCAGCAGGAAACCTTGGCCGGCCTGGCCGAAGAGGTCGCCTCCAATAATCTGAAGAAACTGGAAGGGGAACGCCAGATGATTCTCAACCTATCCCTGTTGACTCGTCGGGATCGAGTTGAAACGATCGGCGCAACCCTGGATGCCTTCGAAGAGGAAGGGGTGGAGGTCCGCTTCACCGGCCCCTGGCCCCCCTATAGCTTCACTACTTCCGCTGACTTGCCGAAGTGATCTTCCGATGAAGCAGCCTGCGGCAACTAGACAACCTGCCGCAGCATGTCTCTACTATAGCCCGATCATCCACATGGAGGCAGACCTCGGCTCGCTTGGTCAGGAGCTGGATGCCCGCGGCCAGGCCTCCTTCGGGGAAGAGTCTTGGAATCGTCACCAGCGAACGGTAGAGGCTTTCTGGCATTCAATCCAAACCTTCCTGCGAGTACTGCCTGCAGAAGGTTTGATCCTCTTCCAGGATGGGATGGTGGCCGGCGGGGAGGTGGGGGAACGGATCGTGCGAGAGGTGGCGAAAAGCGGCAGCCTCAACTTCCAGATCCTGGAAGAGCTCTTGGGACGCGGCGCGACTCTGGTTCAGACTGAAGATCTGGCCTTGGTAAAGACCGAGCGCGACCGCCTGCTGCGGATCACTCAAGCTGCCGGAACCGGCGCTAAGCTTCGCGCTTACCTTGCCTACCGTTGGGGGAAACGCCGCCTCCTGCAACAGCGCGACGCCTTTATCGGTCAGCGCATCCTGGAGGAGCTGAAACCGGGAAGGCGGGGGTTGTTGTTGCTAGGCGCCGAACACCGCGTCGTCCCCATGCTCCCCCCCACTATTCAAGCGACGGCTTTGAAGGATCCAGAGGCGATGCGCGCTTACCGTACCCTGCTCCTGCACCCTCGCCGCAATCCCCTGGAATTGGGGAGGCTGACCGGCCTGCTCACCGCACCAGTGGAAACGTCTCTTCTCTATAATCCCCTGGGGACAGATTTACAGTCAGCCCCCAAAGAACAACAGAATTGAAATCTGTCCTCAGTAAATCCAGCTTGCTGCGGCATGTCCCGATCCTTCTCTTGCTGTGCATCCTGCTGTGCCCTTTCATGGGTTCCCATTCCGCCCAAGCAGCACAGGTGGTGCGTGTGGGGATCTATGACAACAATCCGCTGGTCGAGCCCACCCCGTCCGGCGGCGCAAACGGCTTTTACATCGACCTCCTCCAGGCCATCGCCCATGAAGAAGGCTGGCAACTGCAATACGTCCCGGTGATCTTCGCCGACGGCCTGGACCGGCTGGAGAAGGGAGAGCTGGATCTGATGACCGCGGTCGCTTACAGCGAGGAGCGAGCCGCGCGCTTCGACTTCACCCAGGAAGCAGTCCTGATCAACTGGGGGCAAGTTTATCTTCAGAAAGGATTCCCGGCCCGCTCCTACATCGACCTGCGCGCGAAGACCATCGCCATGTGCCGGGACGACACCTATACGATTAAGTTCACTTCTTTGATGGACGATTTCCAGGTTCCCTTCCGTTCGATGGAGGTGGAGGATTACAGTCATGCCTTGGCTGCGGTCAGCGAAGGGTTGGCTGATGCCTGTGTGATTAGCCGCCTTTTCGGAGACATCCACGCCAAGGACTTCAACGTTGCCGCCAGTGACATGATCTTCAACCCGATCGAGCTGCGTTTCGCCTTGCCCAAGAACGCGCCGGTCAATTCCGCCCTGATCGCTGCCTTGGACAACCACCTGAAAGCCTTCAAGGCTGATGAGTCATCGCTCTACTACCAAGCCGTAGACCGCTACCTGGGGGTGAAACGGGTGGCTCGCCTGCCTGACTGGCTAATCGGGGTGTTGGCTGCCGTCGCTGGGATGCTGTTCCTCTTCGTCGGAATTGCCTTCCTTTTGCGCTTCCAGGTGCGCGCCCGCACGGTCCAATTATCCCGTCGCAACGAAGAACTGCAGGCCGAGGTAGCCCATCGAGCCCGGGTGGAACAAAATCTGCGCGAGGCCCAGGAGCGATTGACGCTGCTGGTCAACGCCCTGCCCGACCTGGTCATCCTGAAAGACCCAACGGGGCGCTACCTCTCCACCAACCTCGCCTTTCGTTCTTTTCTGGGGAAAAGCCAAGAGGAGATTGAGGGCAAGACCGCCGCTGACCTGTTCCCCGCAGCCACCGCCCAATCATTGGAGGAGGCCGGTCAGTCTGCGCTTGGCGCCTCTGACGACCCTCCTGGCTGGAATCCCCACCGGGTAGAAGTCGTTCTGCAGCGGAAAGACGGCGCGCAGGCGACCTTTGAGGTGATTCATGCGGTAGTGCGCGGCGAGGGGGGGATAATCCTCGGTTTGATCGGCATCGCCCGCGACATCAGCGAGCGCAAGCAGAGTGAGCGTTTGAAAGAAGACCTGCTTTACGCCGTCTCGCACGAGATGAAGACCCCTCTCCAGGTGATGCTGGCTGCCCAAGAGCTGTATGCCGGCCAACCTGCCACGGAGTTCTTGAAGAGGCAAGCGCAGTTCTGGGAGCTGCTCCAACGCAACCTCTCCCGGCTGCGCCAACTATTGGACAATTTTCTGGATAGTCAGAAACTGACCCACGAGACGCTGGCCCTGCAGCTTGAACCGCTGGACTTGCGCCGGATCATGGAAGAGACGATGGAGGAGTGCCAGTCTTCCGCCAAGTTACGTTCAGTTTCTTTTAACGTGAAGTGCCCTGACTCCCTCCCCATGATCTCCGCCGACCCAAAGCTCCTGCGGCAGGTCTTCACCAACCTCTACTCCAACGCGGTGCGCTTCTCACCCAAGGGTGGCCGAATTCTCACCGTCTTCAGCCAAGAGGGGCAGTCGCTGGAAGTGCGCATCGCCGACGATGGGCCGGGAATTCCTGAAGAGGAAATGCCGCGCCTCTTCGAGCGCTTCTACCGGCCGCTCTCCTCGCAACAGCGGGCCAGTTCGGGAACCGGCCTGGGCTTATACCTCTGTCGAGTGATCCTGGAAGGGCATGGAGGCGCTATCCGCTTGCAGTCGCAGCCAGGACAGGGAACGACGGTGATTTTTACCCTTCCATGTGGACAGATCTGAAATCAGCAATGTGTAAACCTCACGCGAGCGAGCTGTTCCGCCAAGGCGTCTAGGCGATCGCGACCTTCCAGCGTGGCCAACCACTCCGTGGGCAGCCCTTCCAAGCCGAGAAAAGCGCCGGACAACCCGCCGGACAACGCTGCGATCAGGCTGGTCGCCTCACCGCACATTAGCGGCGCCCCCACCGCTTCCCGGTAGCTGGAGGGAAAGAAGAGGAAGGAATAGATCGCTGCGGGGACGGCCTCTGCTGCGTAGCCCGAGACGCCAATCAGTGCCAGGGCATCCTTCGGAGAAGCTCGACGCTTGCCGGCCATTTCCTCGGCCTGCTTCAACCGTTTGGCCGTCTCACTGCCTTTTACTGCCCTGGCGCAACGCGTGAAGAGGCCCTCGATCTGGCCAGAGAGAGCGGCGGAAAGAGCGGTGGCGTAAGCCGCCGCGCCAGCGACCGCTTCAGGGTGACGGTGGGTGATCAAAGCCGCCCGGCTCACTTCCCGGGTCAACTGCTGCGAATCTTTGGCGTTGCAAAGTGCCACCGGAAGAGTCAAAGCGACGGCGCCACATCCGGCTGCGCGATAGCCTGTGCTGGCATAAAAGCCGGAAGCCGCTTTCTCTCCTGCGGCAGTTTCATCGCCCGCGGCAGCTAGCCCGCCCGCGGCAGCGAGTTCCCGCCAGGGACGGGCGCGCTTCAGCCGGCGTACAGCAGTCAAGATGGTCTCACCCGCCCCGCGCAAGTCCCCTCGTTCCAGCCAAGCTGCCAATCGCTGTGCAAGATCCCTCGCGTCTAGTTGTTGACAAGCAACCATGCTTTCCGCTGCCTCTTTCATTAGAAGGGTCACAGCGGTGACCCCCCCCAGAGGAAGGGAAGAGCCCGGCAAGGGACCGATCCCATCCTGGAAAAGAGCGGTGGCTTGGTCCGAGGACAGTCCTACAGCCGGCATCCCCAGGGAATCGCCGAGGGCGAAACCAAGCATCGCCCCACGGAAGCGGGAACGCTGGGATGGCTCAAGCATGCTGAACTCCCAATAAAGCCGCGCCCCAAGCGCCGATCATCTGGGGTTCGGGGGGAAGCCACAACCTTACCCCCAGCTCACCTTGCAGCGCCTTCACCATGGCGGCGTTGCGGGCCACTCCGCCGGACATCGCCACCGGCTCCTCCACTACCAGACGATGAGCCATGGCGGCGATACGCTGCGCGGCAGCAGCCATCACCCCACGAGCGATCTCTCCTTTAGGTTGGCCGCGGGCGATCAAACCTACTACTTCAGACTCAGCAAAGACAGTGCAAGTCGAGGAGATCGTCACCTCGGCCTTGGCGTCCTGCGCAGCCATGCTCAACTCTTTCAGGGAAAACTCCAATCCTCGCGCCATCACCTCCAAAAAACGCCCGGTGCCGGCTGCGCATTTATCGTTCATCAGAAAATCCACCACTTTGCCCCCCTCCAGGCGAATCACTTTCGAGTCCTGCCCGCCGACATCGATCAAAGTACGCGTTTGCGGAAGAAAATGGGCGATCCCTGCTGCATGGCAGGAAATCTCGGTAATCGTCTTGTCGGCGAATGGAGCGGAGACGCGTCCGTAGCCGGTGGCGACGATGTAAGGGTTGACCTGGCCGTTGATGCCTCCCTCTGCCAGTAGTTGCCGGTAGAGATCCTGGGCGGTTTGCGGTCCGTTGGACCCAGTCGGCAGGAGAATCGCCGCCAGCAACCGGCCCTCCTCCAAAAGGATGCCCTTGGCAGTCAACGATCCAATATCCAAGCCACAGACAATCCGGCTCATAGCATCTCCAAGAACCCTTCCACCCGCGTGCGCATCTGCTCCAGCGAGTAGTCGCGCGGATCGACGCAATCGCCATCCATTATCAAACAAGGAATCCCGGCGCGTTTCAAGCCCTCTTTCAGGAGATAGGCGCCCCCGGCCGCTTGGCGGCAGCCGCGATGAGAGAAATGGATCACCCCCTGCGACTTGCTGGCGCGAACCTGGGAGACGGTGAAAGTCAACCGCCGGTTGATCGGGCCGAGGGCTGGATTGGCGCAGATCTTACGAGCCAGGCTGCGCTCCGGCGTGCGCGGGTCGAGGGGAACCCAGGGGTAGGCGGAGAACTCGTCCCGTACGATGGCCGCTCCTCGATCGCGAAGCGCTGCGAAGAGGTCGGCAGCATAGAAAGGGCGCAGGTGCATCCAGAAGAGTCGATAGTTTTCCTTTCGCGGGGGGGTTTTTTCCAATTGCTTGCGCCAATTACGGAAGATGCGCGGCCCCCATGGACTGCCGGCGGTGGCGTAGAGTACCCCGACCATGTTTAAAGAGATCTCCCCGGGAACGACCGAGGGAATCTGAGCGCCCATCTCTAGGATTCGTTCCACCTCCTCGTGTTGCTCCCGGGAATGGGAGAAGACGCGTTCCCAGTCGCTCT
>JBAXQG010000056.1:0-6211 GCA_037131855.1 bacterium | reverse complement strand
AATAGCCAAGAGGGAGTCTCGGTGATGGGTGGTTTGGTTGGTGGCGGCGTTGGTTTCGGTGTCGGCGTGGGGGAAGGGGAAGGGCTTGGCGTGGGGGAAGGGGTTGGCGCAGGCGCCGTGGGGGTTTGGGTGGGTTTCGGTGTTGGGAAGATCGAGGGGGAAGAAGTAGGAGGTGGAGACGGCGTGAGGGTAGGAGATGGCGTAGGAGTAGGCGACGGCGACGGAGATGGTGTCGGAAGCAGCCAGGAAGGGGTCGCGGTGGGAATCCAGGAAGGGGTCGCGGTAATGTTCACAGTTGGAGTGGAAGGAGTCGCGGTTACCATATTTTCTGTTCCTACCAGGTAGACTTCCCCGTCCTTGCGGATCACCCCGGGCGGCATCGGCCAGTCCTCGCTGGGTTGAATGGTGGCGATCTTGATCATGAAATCGTGCCAGATAGTGGCTGGAATCCAGGCGCCAATATTCTTCATTTTGAAGGGCACATAATCGTAGTCGTTCCCGTTGCGGGCTACTGCCACAATGTTGGGCGTGTACCCGCAGAACCAGGCATCCTTGAATTCGTCGGTAGTGCCTGTCTTGGCTGCCGCGATCAGGCCGTCAACGACGGCGTAGCCGGTATTCTGGTAGACCCCTTTGAAGAGATCGGTCATGACATAGCAGGTGGCTGGGCTGAGAACCTGGGTCAAAAGCGGCGGGTTGTCTTCCAGTACGGTCCCCTGGCGATCGGTGATTTTGCGGATCGGGTTGGCTTGAACGGAGCTGCCCATGTTGGCCAGAACCGCATAGGCTTGCGCCATCTCCAGAGGCGTTACTTCCACCCCGCCGATGGCAATGGAAGGATAGGGAGGAAGCTCCGCGGTGATCCCCATCTTGTGGGCGTATGCAATCACATTGTCCAGACCCACCTGAAGGGCAACTTTGATGGCGATCACGTTGGAGGATTTCTTGACAGCCTCCCGTACCGTCATCTCTCCAGCGTAGCTGGCAGATCCTCCCTCCGCCACTCCGGTATATTCATTCGGCTTCCAACCGTTGAGGTCGATCTCCTCCGAGACCAGGCGAGTCGCTGGGTTGATGATCTTTTTATCAATTGCGGCCGTATAATCGAAAATCTTGAAGGCGGAGCCCGGCTGACGCGCCCGCAACACCCGATTCACTTCCGTCTCATTCCAATCTCGACCGCCGGTCATGGCCAGCACGCCTCCCGTCTTTGGATCGAGGGCTACCAGCGCTCCTTGAGGTTGGGAGACTCCTTCGTCATCTTTGACGGTAGGATCCAGCTCTCCTTGGTCTTCCGTCCAATAGCGGTACGCTTCGGTGATGGCTTCGTTGGCCCAGCGCTGCATCTGTAGATCGAGGCTGGTCTGGATGGTGAGTCCTCCCTTGAGGAGAACCTCGGAAGGATACTTTTCTTCAAGAATTCCCCTCACCCAAGTGACGAAATAGGGAGCGTCCGACTCCAGGCGAATGGCTGACTCCGAGAAACTCAACTCCGTCAAGACAGCTAGGTCGTATTCCCCTTCATCGATCATGCGGTAGGTCTTCATCCGGTTCAAGACTAGCTCCTGGCGTTCCTTGGCTGCATCTCGATTGTCTGGTGAACCTAGGACGGAAGGGACATTGATGACACCGGCAAGCCAGGCTGCTTCGGCGAGATTAACCTCCGAGGCGTGTTTGCCGAAGTAAGTCAAGGCGGCGGCTTCGGCTCCATAGGCATTCTGGCCATAGTAGACAGCGTTCAAGTAGAGCTCCAGGATTTGCTCCTTGCTATAGGCTTGCTCAATTCGAAAGGCCAACATGATCTCCTTGAACTTGCGGATCAGGTTGACTTCTTTGGTCAAGTAAGCTTCTCTGGCCAACTGTTGGGTAAGGGTCGAGCCTCCACCCTGTACTTGCCCTGTCGTGACATAATCCCAGACGGCGCGGGCGAGCCCGTTCACATCGATGCCGGAGTGTTCGTAAAAGCGGTGGTCCTCCACCGAGATGATGGCTTGTTGCAACAGCGGGGAGATCTCTGCCAATGGCTTGTAGACGCGTTTCTCAGCGGGTGAATAGGTGGCGATGAGGGTGCCGTTGCGATCGATGATGTGCGAAGATTCAGAGAAGCTGAAGGAAAGGTTTTTCGCCTCAGGGATTGGGATCGAATAGAGCACCACAGCGAAGGTCGCCAATCCGATCAGGATCAAGGCCAGGATGCCTAGCGCGATGTAGGCGAGGACGCGCCCCACCGTCACTCGGCGCCGTTTATGCGGAGGTGACGCGTGTTTGCGGGATTGGCCCGAGGGAAGTGGTTTCTCTTTGCTCAGGCTGGGGTGTCTCTTTCTCGGGCGCTGTGGCGTCTGCTCCCAACTGGAGACTTTCTTGTTATAGGCCATTTTGGCTCCTTACCTCCACAATCAAGTAGTCAAGTGATTTAGTGATCAAGTGGTTTAGTGGTTCAGTAATTACTTACCCACTTAACTACTTAATCACTGAATTATTTATGCTTCCGCAGGCAATTCTTTTACAGACGCCATTCATGGGAAGACGGCTTCGGTCTGATAAAGTTGACTAATCCCGCTCCAGTTGGCAGTGAAGAGAGCAAGACCGGTGAGCGGGTTAAAACTTAGGAATCGGCAATCAGACACTAACTTCCCCATTTGAAGGACGCCCTGGGTCAAATCTAGATGAAAGCTCTGAAATCCGTTCGCTTTCCCTTGGAACCAGGTAAGTCCAGCTTGAATCCAGTAGAGCGATGCGCTCTCCTGGCCAATTTTCTGGCTGGCGTAGAACTGCAATTCAGGGTAGCGGAAGATCTGCAACTCGCTGGTTCCCTCTGTGCCTGCTTGCAGAGCCAGGAAACGGCCATCCGGAGCCCAAACCGCCTGGCTGAGATCCCGTCCGGAGAGCAGCGTGCGTTGCGTTCCCTCCAAATTGATCAGGCGAGCCTCATCGAGATCGCCCAGATGGACCAGGATCAGGATCTCGCCTCCATCTGGCGACCAGCGATGGGCGTAAATCTGTCCCACTTCCTCTTGGGCGAGCAGACGCGCATCACCGCCATCGGCATTCATCAGCCACAATTCCGGGTGAGCCGGGTCCAACCCTTGGCGATAAGCAACCCAGCCGCCCTGAGGAGATGGCAGTGGGTTGCTGGCAGCGCCGCTGGTGGTCAACTGGGTTGCATCCCCGCCCCCCTCGCTGGCGACCCAGATATTGCTGTTAACCCCTCCCCGGTCAAAGTAGAGCAGTTGGCTATCTTCTGACCAGGCCGGGTGAGCGCCGGGACCGAGGTCGCGGGATAGGCCGCCGCCGGCAGTCAGGTCTAGTTCCATCCACTGCAAACGGCTATTGCCGAGGAACTCTTCACTGTACGCCAACCATTTCCCATTCGGGGAGAAGGATGCCTCCCGCTTCTCCCCCTCCGTCTGGGAGATAGGCTGATAAGCTGACTTGATAGGGAGTAAACGGGCTGTTAGCTCGCGCGTTTCCCCTTCTGCCAAGGGGAAACGCAGCCGCCAGTCCTGATAGGTCTCTTTCTTTAAGGTGATCGAGACAACGCCCCCTTCTGGGAGGGTGAGGGTTGTCGGGGTGCGGCAAAGATATTCCCCATCTAGGTATACCTCAGCGGCTTGAGGTTGTGAGGAGAGAGCCAGCTTGCCGGCGGATAAGAGGGGGGAAACGACAAGCTGGGATCCAGAGAAATCAGCTTGCCAAAGCCGGCGGAAACCGGTCGCGTCGGAACAATAAAAGAGAATTGCTCCGCCTTGGCTAAGAGCCAGCGAATTCAGGTTGCCGCCATCGCGATAGATCTCCCGGGGCTCTCCCTCGGCGGGATTCCAACGCCAAAGGGCGTTCTCCCCTTCCCCTTCAAGGAAGAGGAGCGGACCATCCGGAGTCCACAACAACTCGGTCGCCAGTTGGGGGCAGAGAAGGGTTTCTTTCTCGCTGATGAGGTCGTAGAGGAAAAGACCATCTCGCGAGGCTACCGCCAACTCCTGGCCGGAAGGAGACCAAGCCAAGGCAAAGCATTCCCTGCCCACTTGACTGAGAGCCCGGTTGACGCTTGTCTGAAGCGAAAGCAAATATACCCTCCCGTCGGTGGCTGCCAGGTAGGCCAGCCAGTTGCCGTCCGGGGAGAGGGCGAACCGCTCCACTGGGAAGCTGGAGAGAGCATGCTGCTGCAGGCTATTGACCAATAGGCTATCGTGCTGCAAACCGGATAGTTGCTGATCGCTGATCGCTTCATGCAGGGTCAAGCGGGAATCGCTCCCCCCCAGCGTAATCAGTTGATCGCGGTTTAGCCACGCTATTTGGGCGATAGCGATCTCGGGGGAGGCGGTGCGGGTTACATTGCGGTCGCGGTCCCAAATCGCCAAGGAGTCGCCGCTCGCTCCGGAAATCACATAAGCCAAACGTTTTCCATCCGGAGACCAGGCCGGACGAACGATAGCCAACCCATCCCGTACTTTCTCCACTTGCCCGTGCGAAACATTCCCGTCTGCGGCAGCATGATACAGCCAGAGCTCACCTGTCCCGGCGCGGAAGTCTTCCTTGGAACCAAGAAAGGCGATGGTTTCGCTGTTTGGGGAAACGGAAAGAAGAGCGAATTGTTGCAAACCGGTCCGGCGGGAATCCGTTTCTCCGCTCTTGGAAACCAACTTCACTTCCAACCGCAAGGGGGCGCTGGAGAGAGCCATCACCATTTCCTCCCAAACCCGGAAACCTTCCTTGTGCAAAGCTACCCGGTGACTGCCGGGCGCCAGGCTCAGTCGCAACGGGGTGATCCCCACCACCTCGCCATCCAAATAGACCGTCGCGCCTGGGATGTTGCTGAGTATTTCAGCTTTGCTCGGCGAGACGCTCCCTGTTGCCACCCCCAAGGAAAGAACAAAGAGCATCACCAGTGCCACCGCTGCTCGCCAAGCAACCGGCCATGAACCAGTCCGGCTAGGCTGTTGACCTTTTCTCCTCTCGCGCAAGCGAGCCTCAAAAGCTTGCCAGTAAGCTGGGCTATGAGCAGGAGTAGGACAAGAGAGCAGCCAATTGCGCATCTCCTCCTGGGCGGCGAGGTTTCGCCGGCAATCCGCACATTCAGCCAGATGTTCTTCCATTCCAGTCCGCAAGGAAGCGGGAAGTTCCTGATCTAGATAGGCGGCGAGGAAGCGCTCTTGCCGGCAGCGTCTCATCGCTTCACTTCCGGCCTTAGTTCAGGGTATTGGCTCTCGAGGATCTTGCGCAGCTTACGGCGGGCGGAATTCATCCGAGACATCACCGTGCCCAAAGGTAGACGCAGAATTCGGGCCATCTCTTGATAAGAGAACCCATCCATATCATGCATGATCAGACACACTCGCAGTGGTTCGGCCAACTGGTCGAGCGCCTCGCGAAGGACCATCTCCCGGTCAGTCCGATCGGGGTCGAAGCCATCCGAGATAGGGAGGTCGTCGATGGGCACTTCCACGGGCTTGCGCTTGCGCCGATCATCGATGCAAAGGTTGACCACGATGCGGTACAGCCAGGTGAAAACTTGCGCTTCCCCGCGGAAACTGTCAAAGCCCAGGTAAGCTTTGAGGAATGCTTCCTGGGCAATTTCTTCGGCTCGGTCGTGGTTGCCGGTATGATGATAAGCCAACGCGAAGAGCCGCTTCTCGTAGCGGCGTACAAACTCCTCGAACCGCTCCTGGGTGGAAAGTCCTGCCGAGGCCGGCTCGGGCGCCTCGGCCTCTGACAATTCCTGCGGCAAGGTGGCTGCTCCCGGTACGTCAAAGTAGATCTCCCCGATTCTGGCATGACCTCACCAGGGGGTCAAACCAGACTCGCCACCAGAGCGGCAAACTTGCGCTGCTCTTTGCCGGCGCCCAAACCTGACTGCAGGGCTTCGAGACAACGAACGGAACAAACGGAAACAATGACGCTGCGAGTGTGATAGGTGAGAACTGCTTCCTCCAAGGGAAGCTCTTTTCCACAACGCAGGCAGCGCTTGGTGACCAGGTATCGACGCATTGGTTCTCCTTGAGTGTAGGCTACTAAGTTAGACGCAAGGAGAACGGCGATTATTCAAAGTCTGCGAGTAGGTGAGCGGCTAAGTAAATCTAGTGCTATGGCCTTTTCTGTAGGTAGAGCTCCAGATGTCCAAGGAAGAAGAGGATGGCAATGCGCAGACTCTCGAAACGACGAAAGCCTCGAGCACAAGAGATGAGATGCTGGATGCGGCTGTTCAATCCTTCGG
>JBAXQG010000055.1:0-6256 GCA_037131855.1 bacterium | reverse complement strand
TGCCGGGGGCTATCATGTTGCCGGGGGCTATCATGTTGCCGGGGGCGATGGAGAGAGGTTGATTGTGGTGGTGGGTTTAGGCTCTTGCGGCATTGCTGCCGGCGGTCAAAAGGTGAAACTTGCCTTGAGCGAGGCAATCGAGCGGAAAGCACTCCCGATTCAATTGAGAGAGACCGGTTGTGTGGGGATGTGTTACCGCGAGGTGCTGGTGGATGTGTTTGATCCGCAGGGGAAGCGCTTCACCTACGGCAATGTCACTCCCGAGCGGGTGGAGCGATTGGTGACCGACCACTTCGAGAGCGGCCGCCCGGTACATGACTGGCTGGTGCGTTCCACTGAAGAGCCCTTGGCCGATGATAGTTTCTTCGCCAAGCAGAAACGCATTGTCCTGCGCAATTGCGGCATCATCGACCCGGAGAGTTTGACTGAATATTGCGCGCGTGACGGCTATCAGTCCTTGGAGAAAGCCCTGCGCCAGATGAAGCCGGAAGAAGTCATCCAAGCCGTTCGTGATTCGGGCTTGCGCGGTCGAGGCGGAGCCGGTTTCCCGACTGGATTGAAGTGGCAGTTCGCTCGTGGCGCAAAAGGGGAGAAGAAATACTTGATCTGCAACGGCGACGAGGGAGATCCTGGCGCCTTCATGGACCGGTCGGTCCTGGAAGGGGATCCCCATACTGTCATCGAAGGGATGCTGATCGCAGCCTACGGGATCGGCGCCGACGAAGGATACCTCTACGTGCGAGCCGAATACCCGCTGGCAGTTCGCCGCTTGCGCAAAGCCATCGCGGACGCGACGCTGGCCGGTTTCTTGGGTACACACATCCTGGGAAGCGCGTTCAGTTTCCAGCTTCATGTCAAAGAAGGAGCAGGCGCTTTTGTCTGTGGCGAAGAGACCGCTTTGATGGCTTCGATCGAAGGGCAGCGGGGGATGCCACGGCTTCGACCCCCCTTTCCCGCAACCTCCGGATTGTGGGGCAAACCAACCAACATCAACAATGTGGAGACCTACGCCAACGTCCCGTGGATCCTTTTGCATGGTCCGCAAGCCTTTGCCGATCTTGGAACAGAGAAGAGCAAAGGGAGCAAGGTTTTTGCCCTGGCCGGCAAGATTGCCCGTGGCGGGTTGGTGGAGGTGCCGATGGGAATCACCATTGCCGAGGTAATCTACGAAATCGGCGGTGGCATCAAGGATGGCCGCGCCTTCAAGGCGGTGCAGATGGGAGGTCCTTCAGGCGGCTGCATCCCGGCATCTTTAGCCGATACCATGATTGACTATGAGTCGGTAACCCAGACCGGAGCGATCATGGGCTCGGGGGGGATGGTGGTGCTGGACGATACGGCTTGCATGGTTGAAATAGCGCGCTTTTTCCTCGACTTCACACAGAAGGAATCCTGCGGAAAATGCACCTTCTGTCGCATCGGGGCCAAGCGCATGTTGGAAATCCTTACCCGGATCACCCAGGGACAGGGACGGGAGGGGGACATCGAGTTACTCTACGAGTTGGCCGACAAGATCAAGATCTCTTCCCTCTGCGGTCTCGGCCAAACTGCCCCTAATCCCGTACTGACGACCCTTCGTTACTTCCGCGAGGAATACGAAGCCCACATTCGCGAGAAGCGTTGCCCAGCCCATTACTGCCGCAAGCTCTTGGTTTATCGAATCGACCCAACTCTCTGCACCGGTTGTACGGTTTGCGCCCGCGCTTGTCCCACCCAGGCGATCAGTGGGGTGGTCAAGCAACTTCACCAAATTGACCAAACCCGTTGCATTCAATGCGGCAGTTGCGTCGCCAAGTGCCGCTTCGACGCTGTAAAGACCCAGTAGATTCCCGCCCGGAGGTTGCCACAATGCAGATCCAAATCACCCTGAACGGAAGAAAAACCACCTGCGAGGCGAACCAGACCATTTTGGAAGTGGCGAAGGGCCAAGGCTTGCAGATCCCCAATATGTGCGCAGACGAAAAACTGGAGCCCTTCGGCTCTTGTTGGGTATGTCTGGTGGAAGTGAAAGGCGCCCGCGGTTTTGTCCCCGCTTGTGCCACTCGTTGCTCCGAAGGAATGGACGTGGAGACGAACAACGATCGGATCCGGGCAGCTCGGACCATGGCCCTGGAGCTGCTTCTCTCCAATCACTTCGGCGATTGCATTGGCCCTTGCCAGCAGACTTGTCCAGCCGGTTGCGACGCCCAGGGTTACCTGGCCTTGGCGGCCAACGGGATGGAGAAGGAGGCGATCCGCTTGATCAAGGAGACTCTTCCGCTGCCGGCCAGCCTGGGGCGCGTCTGCCCGCATCCCTGCGAGGCGGAGTGCCGGCGAAACCTTGTGGAAGAGCCGGTCTCCATCTGTGCTGTGAAACGCACTTTGGCCGATCATGACTTGAACTCCGGTCAGCCATACCTGCCTGTTTGCGCCCCACTGGGGGGGCAGCGCGTGGCAGTGGTTGGGGCTGGTCCAGCCGGTCTTTCCGCCGCTTACTACCTGCGGCAAGCTGGGATTGCAGTGACGCTTTTGGACGCTCTGCCCAAGGCTGGCGGGTGGTTGCGCTATGGCATTCCCCAGTACCGGTTGCCCAAAGAAGTGCTGGATCAGGAGATCGAAACCATCACTTCGACGGGCGGGATTGAGATACGCGCTGGACTGCGACTGGGCCGGGATTTTACCTTGGCCGACCTGCAAGGGCAACATGACGCTGTCCTCCTTGCTTTTGGGGCGCACGCTTCAATGGCGATGGGAGTGGAAGGCGAGGATCTGCCCGAAGTCCTCTCCGGTATCGATTTCCTCAAGGCTGTCGCTTTAGATGCGAAGGTAGAGATTGGAGAGCGTGTGGCAGTCGTCGGCGGAGGCAACACAGCCATCGATGCCGCACGAACCGTCCTTCGCCTCGGTGCGAAGGAGGTGACCGTCTTCTACCGGCGAACGGAAGCAGAAATGCCGGCCAACCCCAGCGAGGTGGAAGAAGCGCGAAAGGAAGGCGTACGCTTTCAGTTCTTGGCCGCGCCTTTACAAGTCTTGGCCTGTTCATTGGACCAAGAAGGAGGGTTGCTCTGCCAGCGCATGGCTTTGGGGGAACCGGACGCCTCTGGACGCCGCAGACCTGTTCCAGTCTCCGGTTCAGATTTCCAGGCGAACGCCGATACGATCATTTCCTGCATCGGGCAACGCACTGACCTAGCTATCCTGGGCAATGACAGCGGCATTAAAATGACTCGTTGGTCGACAGTGGAGACGGATCCTGAGACTGGCGCCACGGCGCTGCAAGGGGTTTTTGCCGCGGGAGACTTGGTGAGTGGACCGGCCACTGTCGTCGAAGCGATCGGCGGCGCTCGCAAAGCCGCTGAGGCCATCATCCGCTACCTTGAGGATCCGCAGTCAGCCTGGCCGCCCAAACGTCCAGCCAAGGCCTTCAATACTTTCAAGGGAATGAAGTTAAAGGATATCTCGGCTTCTCTCTACCAGCATCTCCCGTCCAAGCAACGAGCTCGCATGCCGATGCTGGAAATGCCGCAACGGCTTCATTTTGACGAAGTAGACCTTGGTTTGACCGCTGAACAGACCCGTGAGGAAGCCTTGCGCTGTTTGGAGTGCGGTTGCGCTGATGTTACGGAATGTAAGCTGCGCGACTACGCTGCTCAGTATCAGGTGATGGTCAATCGTTTCCTGGGAGAGGTCAAGGTCCACCCCATCGATGAGAGCCACCCCTTCCTCGTACGAGATCCTTCCAAGTGCATTCTCTGCGGACGGTGCATTCGCATTTGTTTGGAAGTGGTTGGCGCAGCGGCTTTGGGCTTCGTCTATCGCGGATACTCCACGATCATGGCGCCTGCGCTGGAAAAACCGTTTCCCGAGTCTCCCTGCATTTCCTGCGGAGCTTGCATCGAAACCTGTCCTGTCGGCGCGCTTGGTGAACGGTCACGCCACCTGCGCATACCACACCTGGCTCTGCGCAAGGTTCCGGCTGTCTGCACCTCTTGCGGGGTCGGTTGCAGTCTGCACTTCCATCTTGAGGAAGGCAAGGTAGTGAAGGTGACTGGAAATGCTGAGAGCCCCGTCAACGCAGGCGCTCTTTGCTTTAAGGGGAAATTCGGCTTCGAGCTGATTCATAGCCCAGATCGCATCCTCCAACCCCAGCTGCGCGAGGGGGGAAGCTCGCGACCAGTGTCATGGAAAGAGGCCTTAGCCTGGACACAGCAGCGCTTCGAAGAGACCCTGCACAGCTTTGGGCCGGAGTCGATCGCTGTGTTTGCTTCCGGACGGTCCACTTGCGAGGAAGCCATGGCTCTCAAGTATTGGGCTTCGCGTCTGGGTTCGCGTAAATTCGCCAGCTTCCAATACGTCGGCAGCGGTACTCCGCTGTTGGCTTTCGCTCAGGTAATCGGGAAATCTACCGGCGCCGGTTACGATCGTCTAGACACCGCGGCGACGATCTTCTTGATCGGTTCCGATTTGACTCGTCAACATCCTGTGCTCAGCCAGCGTGTGCGAAAAGCGGTGAAGCGAGGCGCCAAGCTCTATTCGTTGCAGGAACAACCCACAGAGATGAGCGTGCTGGCGACCAAAGAATGGTTGGTTCGACCGGGTGGAATTTCCTGGGCCTTGAATGGTGTTCTTAAGGCTCTGATCGAGGTTGGTCATGTTGCTCCTGAGCTTGGGTACCAAGATCTTCGGAAGACCCTGACAAAACTCAGCAAGACGACGCTGAACAAGGCTACCGGTTGGAAAAGCGGGGTTTATCAGGAAATCGCTCAAATGTTGGCACTCCACCTGGACTGCCAGTTCATTTTCCCTGCCGACGAGATCGATCGGGAAACGGGGAAGGCGCTGGGCAATCTGTTGCTCCTTCTGCTCCGCCCAGAGAGTTTCCTCGCCCTGCGCGGAAAAGCCAACATTCGGGGGGTGGATCGCTTCCTCACCTGCAGCGCCGATAGCTTGCTGGAAGAAATGCGCCAGGGAACCTTGAAAGCCGCCTTCCTCTTGAATGAGGATCCAGTCGGCGCACTCCCCTTGGGCGGTGAAGCAGCGAAAGCGTTGTGCCAGCTTGATACTTTGGTGGTGGCAGATCTCTTTCCTTCCCCAACAACTGGTTTGGCTCACCTTGTCTTGCCAGCCTCTAGCTTTGCCGAGTCCGATGGCAGTTACATCAATTCGGAAGGTCGCGTGCAGCGGTTCCGCCAAGCCATCCCCCCTTTGGCCGGACTCACCTCTTTTGCCGCTTTAAGCCAATTGAGCGCCTTGGGCGGTCCCGGAGAGCCGCTCTTCGAAATTCCAGCACCCCGCTCTTATACCCGGTCCTTTGCCATGCCTCGAATCCTGTTGGGGGAAGGAGTGGCTGCTAAAGTTCCCGAGGTGGCATCTTATGGCTTATCCAGCGACATCTGGGAGGCTCGTCTGGCCCAGTTGAAAAAGGAAGAAAAAATCCGTTAGCTTCAGTAGCTAAGTAGCCGAGTGGTTAAGTAGCTGAGTAAAATCAAAGCAGACCTTGACTAGACAGCCTGCGGCAGCATGATAATTGACTAGATCACTAAACTACTTGACTACTCGACTACTTGATTGCTTGACTACTAAACTACTTGACTACTAAAGTAATCTATTGCGAAGGAGGCAAAACAATGATCCATTCCTTGTTAGCACTGCGCGTGAAGTGCCCGGTTTGCAGCGAGTCCTTGATGGACCCCGAACATCCTCTCGACAACAAGCCTTCCATTCTCCTCACCGGGCGATTTGCCGGCCAAGAATGCGCGACTCGCCTATCCTCAGTATATGGTAGTTTCCAGGTCGGAGCAGATTGCTCTATCCCGGAAGGGACAGTGGTGGAATTCGCTTGTCCGCGTTGCCACAACGGGTTGGAGAGCGCCATCCTCTGCGAAACCTGCCACGCGCCGATGGTCCGGTTGCAGATGGCGGATGGCGGGCGGCTTTATGTCTGCTCCCGTCGCGGCTGTCGCAAGCATTTCGTCGAGTTCGAGGATATGGAGACAGCTCTTGGCAAGTTCTATGACGCCTACGCAGTAGGAGCGGGAGCTCACCATGAGTTGAACCTGGAAGAAATGGCTGAAGTTGAGGTGGAACAAGCGGGGGGGAGGGAAGTTCTATCGAATGGAAGTTACCTCTACACCTATTGCCCGCATTGCCAGCGCTCTTTGATCAAGGACCATACCATGCACTTTGTTTTGATGCGCCCCAATGGCGAGGAGGGAACCTTGGCCCTCAGCCCTTACTTGAATATCTTCACCCATTGTTGCTCGATTGAGATCCCTGA
>JBAXQG010000054.1:0-6416 GCA_037131855.1 bacterium | reverse complement strand
ATGGGGACAGATTTGAAATCTGTCCCCATAGTGCTGAAATCTGTCCCCATGTTAGGCAAATCTGTCCCTATCGCAGACAAATCCGTCCCTATGGCAGGCTCCGGCGAGTAGACGACTAGCCCAGGGCCGCGCGTTTCATCATGATTCGACGGAAGATGTTGGTAGGACGGGGATGCATTGGATGCGCTGCCGCGGGCTGGTGCGCTGATCACCTGGACGATTTCCTTTTTTTTCATCCTTGCTTGATACTCTATAATAGGAAGAGATCATGCGCCATGCATTTCTCCGATTCTCTCCAGCGCTTCAAACCATTGCTGCGGCAAGTCGGCTTGGTCACGATTGTTTTGCTTGGCATCACGGGCATGCGCTGGCTGGCCTTCTTCGTCTGGCCGCAACTCCCTCCCATCTTCAATCTGTGCCTGGCGACAGCAGTGGTTTCCCTCCTGGTTGGCCCCATCGTGAGCATCCTGCAGCGAGTGCTTCCTCGCAGCGCGTTCATCGCGGCAGCTTTCCTGGTTTTCCTTATCTTCCTTTTCTCAGAATTCTGTCCCCATTGATCAAAAAGCGCTCCTCCGCATCATGTATAATCCCATGAACAGAACATGAGCCTCGGCGAGCGGATTCGACAAAACAGCAATCTCCTCTGGAGCGTGGGTCTTTCCGCCCTCGTTGTGCTTCTCTTGCTGGGTGCAACCTGGTTGCTGCTCTTCTTGATCACCAAGCTTTTCGGCGTCTTCGTGGTGATCCTGCTGGGCGTGCTGATCGCTTTTATCCTGAACCCCCTGGTCAAAGTGCTCAATCGCATTTCCATCCCCTACTTGCTCTCCACCATCCTCTCTTTTCTGGCTTTCCTGGCCATCTTTGTGCTGCTCTTTTACCTCCTGATCCCCGCTGTGGTGGAGGAATTGCTTATTCTCAAGAACAACCTGCCGAACATCCTGGCGGCCATTGACCTAGCCAGCAAGGCTGTCGATGCGTTCCTCCGCAACATCGGTCTGAGTATTTCTTTCGACCAAGTTTACGCCCAGTTGCAGGCAACTTTGCAGGCCCGAGTGGGGGATTTCCTCTCTCAGGGCGTATCCTTCGGCTTGGGATTGTTCAACGTACTCAGTCAGAGCCTCTTCGTCTTGCTCATCTCTTTCTTTCTCACCAAAGACTGGCCTTACCTGCGCGGCCGTCTCCGCCTCTTCATGACGCGATCCCTCCCCCCGCGGAGCTGGGAGCTGCTGACCGGGATCGGCCGCACGGTGGGACGTTACCTGCGTTCTCTCTTTCTGGTAGCGCTGGTGGTGGGGGTGTTGAACGGGGTTGGGACAGCCTTGCTGGGGATCCCCTATGCCTGGGTTCTGGGCATCCTGGGGTTCTTCGGTGAGCTGATCCCCTACTTCGGCCCCTTCATTTCCTTCCTCCTCGCCCTCCTCCTCTCCTTAAGCAAACCATTGATCTTCCTTCTCTACGTGACGCTCCTCTATGGTGGGATCCAGGCCTTTCAGAACTATTTCCTCTCCCCGCTGGTGATGGCCGACCAGATGGGTTTCCATCCCCTGGCGGTGATCATCGCTGTGCTCATCGGCGGCGCCCTTTTCGGCATCTGGGGCGTGGTTCTGGCTGTTCCTCTGCTCTCGGTCGGGCGCAACGTCTTCCAATTCTTCCTCTCCCCAACTCCAATTCCCCCAAAAGAAAGGTCCCCACAAGATGAACAGCCAACAGCTTAGGATCGAGTTTACTCGCTATTTTCAAGAGCGCGGGCATTTATCCAAGCCCGGCGTCCCCCTCGTCCCCAAAGACCCCACCCTGCTCTTCACCTCCGCTGGGATGGTGCCGATGAAAGCGTACTTCCTCGGCCAGGAGGAACCCCCCGCCCGGCGCATGGTGACGATCCAAAAATGCTTCCGCACCACCGATATCGACATCGTTGGGCGCACCCCGCGCCACCTCACCTTCCTGGAGATGCTGGGGAACTTTTCGGTAGGAGACTATTTCAAAGAGGAGGCTATCGCCTTCGGCTGGGAGTTCCTGACTCGAACACTGGGCCTTCCTGCTGACCGCCTGTGGGTGACCGTCTTTCGCGATGACGATGAAGCTGAGCGCATCTGGGCGGAAAAAATCGGTTTCCCGCGCTCGCGCCTGGTTCGCTTGGGAGAGGCCGACAATTTCTGGGGCCCGGTGGGAACCACCGGGGTGGGACCTTGTGGACCCTGCTCGGAGATTTATTTCGATTTAGGTCCATCCTTGGGAGCGGACGCTCGACCAGGAGAAGAGACCGATCGCCTGATGGAGGTCTGGAACCTGGTCTTCATGGAATTCAATAAAGAAGCGGACGGTCGCCTCGTTCCACTAGCCCAGAAGAACATCGACACCGGAATGGGCCTGGAACGTTTGGCCTTGGTCAGCCAGGGAGTCACCTCGATCTTCGACTCGGACCTCTTCCTCCCCTTGACTGAAGCGATCCTCGCTCAAGCTGACGGAGCGGAAAAGGCGACTGCGCAGCATCGCACGCTGGCCTTGCGCGTGATCGCCGACCACCTTCGGGCGATGACCTTCCTGATCGCCGACGGGGTGGTTCCAACCAACGAGGGGCGGGGCTACGTGTTGCGTCGCGTGATCCGCCGGGCCTACCGTTTCGGTCGTTGGCTGGGTTTGACCGATCCTTTCCTCAACAAGCTGGTCCCAACAGTTCAAGCCTGCATGGGGGCTGCTTACCCGGAGCTGATGGAACGGGGCGAGTACATCCGGCGCATCGTCCAGATGGAGGAAGAACGCTTCCTCAGCACCCTGGAGGGCGGGTTGGAAACGCTGGAGAGTCTCCTGTCGGCCTTGCGCCAGCAAGGAAGTGCGCAAATCTCCGGACCTACAGCTTTCCGCCTCTATGACACCTACGGTTTCCCTTTGGAACTGACTGAGGAGATCGCTGCGGAAGCTGGTTTTTCAGTGGATCGTGGCGGTTTCGAGGTTGAGATGAATAGTCAGCGCGAGCGAGCGCGCGCGGCCATGAAAAGAATGGGAATGGAAGCTTCCCCTTATGCCGGCCTGCAGGAGGAGAAGGGGATTGCGGCTTTTATCGGCTATGACGCAATAGAGGGGGAAAGCCTTGTCCTTTCCCTGTTTCAAAAGGGTCAGGAAGTGTCAGCCTTGAGCGCTGATCAAGAGGGGGAGGTCTTCTTAGCCCTTACCCCCTTCTATGCTGAAAAGGGCGGCCAGGTGGGCGATCATGGCAAGATCGCCTGGCGGGGAGGAGAAGCGACGGTGCTGGATACCCAAGCTCCGCTGGAGGGGATCACTCTCCAACGGGTGCGGGTTCGGGAGGGAACCCTCTCTTCAGGGAGCACGGTGCGCGCGGTAGTGGATCCGCTGCGGCGATCAGCCATCGCCAGGGCTCACACCGCTACCCATCTGCTGCACCAGGCCTTGCGCGAGATGCTGGGCCAGGAGACCGCTCAGGCTGGCTCAGCAGTGGAACCTGACCGTTTACGCTTCGACTTTAACTATTTTCGCGGGTTGGAAGATGAGGAATTGGATCGTTTGGAGCAACGGGTCAACGAGCTGGTTCGTCAGGATGAACCGGTTTTCACCCGCGAGATGTCTTTGTATGAGGCCAAGCGTTCCGGCGTAATCGCCCTTTTTGGGGAAAAGTACGGCGAACGCGTCCGCGTCGTTCAAGCCGGGCAGTCACGTGAGCTATGCGGCGGCACGCACGCCGAGCGAACCGGCCAAGTCGGCGCTTTTGTCATCACAGTGGAGACAGGAGTGGGCTCCAACCTTCGGCGAATCGACGCCCTTTGCGGAGGCGCAGCCATTGCTTCTTCCCAGCGTCAACGCAGCCTGGCGCGAGAAGCGGCAGCTCTGTTGCACACTCCGGCGCCATCCCTGGTGGAGAAACTGCAGAAGCTGCTGGAGGAAAGGGAGGAAGAGCGAAAACAAATGCTGGCCCTCCGCCAACGCTACTTGCAACAACTGGGGACAACACTGGCCAAAGATCGCCGGGAAGAGCCGATCCCACACCTGGTAACCCGTGCCGATGGGCTGGATATCGAAGCTCTGACGCTGCTTTCGGATTCGTTGCTTGAGTCGATGGGGAGCGGCTTGGTGGTCCTCGGCTCGCTCTTCGAAGGTAAACCGTTGCTCTTGGTCCGCCTCAGTCCGGATCTAATCGGCTCTGGACTGCATGCCGGCCAATTGGCTCGTCAGCTGGGGCAATTGCTGGAGGGCTCTGGCGGCGGCAGGCCGGAGATGGGGCGGGCCGGAGGAAAAGCGGGATCCCCCCTTGGCACGGCTTTGGAGAAAGCGCGGGAGCTGGTTGCGACGCGTCCTCGCCCTTGACGTAGGGTCCATCCGAATTGGACTGGCCCTCTCTGATCCACTTGGTCTCACCGCCCAGCCCCTGCCCACATTGACCCGGCGCCGCTTGGAAGATGACCTGGACAGCTTGGTTCGGATAATCAAGGAACGCGGGGTCGAGGAAATCGTGGTCGGCCTCCCGATCAATCTGAAGGGAATCGAAACGCCGCAAACGGAGAAGGTTCGCCGCTTCGCCGAGGCGCTGCAAGCGCGCTTGGCCTTTCCCATTCGCTACTGGGACGAACGCCTCACCACCACTCAAGCCTTGCGTACCTTGAAACATGCCAAACGGCGGCCCTCACGCGAAAAAGGGCTGGTCGACCAGGTGGCAGCAGCCTACATCCTGCAAGCATACCTCGACGTTCCCAAGGGAAATCCCGGTGTTTGAAGAAGAAGAGTTGGAACGGATGACCGTCACCAAATACGACGAGCTGAGCGGCGCCGCCTATGAATACCGCTATGCCGGACGCTTCGACTTCGAGGAGACGGAATACGCTGTCTTCTACCCGGAGAAAGAGGACTACCTCCCACCGGTGGTGCTGCGCATCGAAGGGCGGCGCTTTTTCGACATTGTCGACCTGGAGGAGGAGCAACGCCTTTTCCAAATCGTTGAGGAGCTGGAGGAAAGCGAGGACCAGGAACAGGAGAATGAGACCAGACAATAGGCTGTGGGGAATCCTCCTGCCAGCCCTGTTGGTCCTCTTCCTGCTCGTCTACCCCTTCCTTCTCGACCCCCGCGTCTACGCAACGGCTTTGGGGAGCGGTTCCAGCGCCTCCATCTCGATGTTGGATTTCTTCTATGGCCCTCGCGCTCAATTTCTCCTGGCCTTCGTTTGCCTCTTCCTGATTCTCTGGTCCGGCCGAGCCTGGCAACTGGGCAGCTACAGCCACCGCAATCGGGGGATGGACGGTCCAATGATCGCTCTCCTGGTCGTTTGGTTCCTCTCGGCGATATGGGCAGGGGACAACACAGCCTTCTGGGGGGAAGCGCGACGAGGGGAGGGCTTTTTTACCCTCTTCTCCTACATGGCCCTCTTTCTCTTTGCCCAGGATTTCCTGGGAGAAGCGGTTTGGCGACGTCGCGCTCTACTTGCTCTGCTCTTTGGTGGGGCCTTGATCTCACTCTACGCCCTCCTGCAAGCAGCCGGGCTGGAGATTCTCCCCCGCGACTCCATCCGGATAGAATGGGACCGCACCTTCGCTACGATCGGCAACCCCATCTTCCTGGGCTCCTATCTTCTACTCCTCCTCCCCTTGCCTCTCACCTTCTTCTCAGGTGGCAGCCGGTGGGAAAAAGTGCTGGCTTTCGCCTTGGTCGTGCTTTTCTTTACTGCCATCCTCCTGACCAGTTCGCGCGGGGCCTGGCTGGGCCTGGTCGTCCTGATCCTGGCGTTCTTCTTTGGGGAGCCGAACCGCAACTTGCGGCGTCTGGCTCTGGGAACCATGCTGGCGCTCTTCCTGATCCTGGCTCTCTTCGCCAGTTTCGCCGGGACTACTTTCTGGGACCGCTTTGCCGCCGCCTTTTCCGATTCCACTTCCAATAGCATGGTGCAGCGTCTCTATACGTGGCGAACCGCTTGGCCTGCCATCTTCCAGCAGCCGATTCTGGGCTGGGGACCGGACCGCTTCGGAGACGCCTTCCCTCAGAACACGCCGGAGGGGGAAACGGTCTTCGGCGGATTGGTTTATGTCGACAAAGCGCACATGGATTTACTCCAAGTGTCGGTAACTACCGGACTGGCAGGACTTCTCCTCTATCTGCTCTTCCTCGGCCGCTTCCTTCAACTGGCCTTGCGGCGGCGGAAGGACGACAACCTGGCGCGCTACACGCTGCCTGGTCTCTTGGGCTACTGGGTCTCCCTCCAGCTCTCCTTCTCCACCGTCAGCGTGGCTCCCTTCTTCTGGGTTATAATGGGCCTGACTTTGGCCCGGCCCAACAATTGGTCCCTAGACCACAAGGAGATACTGACTTGACAGCCCGCGGCAGTTTGAAAATCTGCTACAGCTTAACAACTTGCGGCAGCTTGATAGCCCCCGGCGACTTGACAGCCCCCGGCGACTTGACAGCCCCCGGCAGG
>JBAXQG010000053.1:0-6481 GCA_037131855.1 bacterium | reverse complement strand
GTTAAGTAATTAAGTGGTTAAGTAATTGTATCTTGATATTGCTCAACTGCTTGATGATTACTTAACTGCTCATGCTGTCGTGCTGCTGTAGGCAGCCAAGTTGTTGCTTTCCTGGCGATACTTCGTCAGAGCTGGGAAATGATCAAGTGCATCTTCGACCAGGGAACGGTAGAGGAGGAACCCTTCCTGATAAAGCGCTTCCCAAGAAATCTCCGGCGATATTTCCTGGGAAATCCGCACCATCCCCTCCGCAGCGCTGACCAAATCGGCATACCAGCCCAGGGTCACCGCTCCAAGGATCGCTCCTCCTAACGGCTCGGCCTCCACCTCGCCGGGGAGAAGGCAGGGAATGCCCGTAATCGAGGCTTTGATCCGGGTCCAGCCGATGCTCGTCGCTTGGCGGCCGGTACAGCGCAACTGAACCACTTCCAGCCCGTGCTCCTGAATACAGCTCAACACATGGCGCATGGCGTAGCCCACTCCTTCCAGGACGGCGCGAACGAGATGGGCGGGGGTATGGCGCAAGTGCAGGCCAAAAAAGAGTGCGCGCGCATCAGCTCGCCAAAGGGGGGCTCTTTCCCCGGCCAGGTAGGGAAGGAAGAGCAATCCCTCCGCCCCCGGTGGGACGGCCATCGCCCGCCGGAATACCTCCTGGTAGGATACTCGTCCCCACCCGACCAGCGAGCGAACCCACTCCAAGGCCTTGCCTGAAGTGGAGATGATGCCCGATAAGTTCCAAAGGGTGGGAACAATGTGAGGTAAGGTCAGTAGGCGAGTGTCGCGCACGGGTTGGCTGGTGCAAAGATTGATGCCTTGGCTGGTGCCGCCTCGGTCCACCGCTCGCCCCGGCGCCACCGTCGCTGTGCCCAACCAGGATTCAACGAAGTCGGGAGGGCCTACCACGACAGGAATCCCCTGACTCGCCTGGCTCCAGACTTCTCCTCGTTTGCTGACCGGCCCAACCACCTGGCCGCAAGGGACAAAGGGCGGCCAAGCTTCTGCCATATCGAAAGCCTCCATCGCCTGGCGTTGCCAAACCATCGATTGGAAGCCAGGCGCAGGGAGGCCGGCGACCAGACATCCAGTGAGCCGCCCGACAATATAGTCGGGGCAAGAGGCATACCAACAGACGCGTTCCCGGGCGAAGCCGTGCCGGCTATACCAGAGAGCTTTGGGCATATAGAAGGAACTGTCTACAAACAGGCCGGTGCGCTCGCGGATCTCCAGTGACTGATCCGTGGCGCGGCGATCCATCCAGGAGATGGCCTGATCGACAGCTTTTCCGTTCTTCCCCAGAGGAACCAGGGTAGGTCCCTGGCCCCCGACGACGATCGCTTCAGGTTGGGCGGCAGCAGGGACTGATCGCAGTTGCGCAACGCAATGACGAAAAGCTCGTTCCCAGGAAGCAGGGCTCGTTTCGATGCGGTCTCCAGGCAGGAAAGCGAGGGCGTAGCCGGCTTGAGCCCGAGCCACAGCCGAGCCGTCCGGCCTGAAAGCTACCGCCTTGAGGCTAGTGGTGCCGATGTCGAAAGCCCAAATGAGTTGGTTCGCCAAACCCGCTTCAGCTCTCCTTCAGGTTGAAAAGGACACGGATTTGGTCCGGTCTGCCGGCCATCTCCATGGCCTGGTCGAACTCTTCCAGCTTGAATTCCGCGCTGATCAGCGGGGAGATGTCCACTTGTCGCGTGCTGATCAATTTGACCGCCACCTGAAAATCCCGCTCGGTGCGGCCTTCCACCCCGAAGACGGATACCTCGGAACGGTGCAAGTAGTTGGCGTCCACCGGCAGGTCGAAGGTGTCGCTGTACGCCGAGTAAGCGGTGACGCGGCCACCCTTGCGAACGGCCATGGCCGCCTCGCGCAGAACTTCGCTCACCGGCGCCGTGACAACAGCTACATCGACGCCACGACCGCCGGTCTGTGCCATCAGTTGCTCCTTCAAGGGGATGGCAGGATCCAGGGTAAAGTCCGCTCCCAGCCTCTCCGCCAACAAACGGCGTTCTTGCAGTGGATCCGCGACAAAGACGCGGGCGCCCATCTTGCGGCCTGCCAGGGCATGCAAGAGGCCCATCGGGCCCGCTCCGACCACCAAGAGATCCTCTCCGATCTTCAGGCTGGCCTTCCGCAGGGAGTGAATGCAGCAGGCCAAAGGTTCAGCGAAACAGGCCTCGCGGGTGGGGATGCCGGCAAGGAGTTGGAAGCATTGCCTCGTTCCCACCATGATATGCTGGGAGAATCCACCCAGGGGGCGGATCCCTTTGGCGAAGCGGTTGGCGCAGTGGTTGCTTTGCCCGCTGCGGCACCAATAGCACTCGCCGCAGCGATAGACGAGGTCGAGAGAGACGGTGTCACCCGGTTTCAAGGCGGTGATTGAGCCGGCGCCAACCGCCTCCACCACGCCGGCCGCCTCATGGCCGGGAACAATCGGGTAGTAAATCTTCATTGCGCCGGAGAAGAGACGTTGCTCCAGCGTGCAGATGCCACAAGACTCGATCCGCACCAATGCCTCGCCCTTGGCCGGAGCAGGACACTCGGCCTCCACCAAGCGCAGGTCGCGTGGAGCGAAAAGTTGCAATTGCTTCATTGGATTCTCCTATCTAGTAGGACTCCCTGCCGGGGGCTGTCAAGTTGCCGGGGGCTGTCAAGTTGCCGGGGGCTGTCAAGTTGCCGGGGGCTGTCATGCTGTGTCAAGTTTTCACCTTCCATTTTCCTCCGCTCTCCCTTCGCTTCCCTCGAGGGCAGACGCGGGAGACATTGCATCGCTATCCTCCGCCGGGAGGTTGCGGGAAGCGTTCGCAGATGCCGTGCGCCGGCGAATGCGCAGTTGCCGTTCGAGGATAGAGTAAAGCACCAAAGCGAGCACGGTGACGAAGAAGGGCATAGCCAGAAGCAGCCCCGAGGGAAGGTTGGAAACGGCTTGCAGGAAGTTGCTGAGGTACTCAACCAAACCGAAGATGATTGCCCCGATCAGCACCCCCACCGGCGTCCGGTTGCCCAAATAAATGATCACCAGAGCGATCCAGCCACGGCCGGAGGTCACGTTGGGGACAAAAGCTCCCAAGGTCAGGGTCAGCATCGCTCCGGCAAGAGCGCAGGTGAAGCCGGAAATGAGGATGGCAATAAACTGGATCATCTTGGGGTTGATCCCCACCGAGCGGGCTGCTTCCATGTCGTGCCCCACTGCGCGCAAGCGCATGCCGAAGGGGGTGCGATAGATCACCACTGAGGCGATGATCAGAAGGATCCAGGAAATGTAGACCAGGATGTTCTGGCCGGAGAAGATGTCGCCCAGGATGGGGATGTCCGAAATCCACGGCACGACAATCGAATTCAAACGGGGCATGTCGGGAAAACTGACGGATCCGGTCTGTCCGTAGATGGCGTAGGAGAGGACGATCGAGAGACCGGCAGCCAACAAGTTCGTAGCCAAGCCGGAGATGAAAATATTGGCTCGCAAGCCGAGGGAGATGAAGGCAAAAAGGGCGGTCAAGAGCAATGTGGCCAGGATTCCGGCGAGAATGCCCACGAAAAGGTTTCCGCTGGCTACCGTAAAGACCACAGAAAAGAAGGCTGAGCAGAGCATCAGTCCTTCCAAGGCAATGTTCAGCACGCCAGCCAGGGCAGAGAAGAGGCCGCCAGTGGCTGCCAGCAGCAAGGGGGTCATGATGGTGATAGTTTGGGCGATTGCTGGGATGTAGGATTCGTTCATTTGCCAAGCCTCTTGCGGATGAAGGCCACTGCTGCTTCGGCGGTGACCAGATAGAAAATCACAGCGCTGATGATGGAAGCGATCTCATAGGTGATATCGGAATTGATCATGGCGCTCTTGGCGCCTGCGTCCAGGTAGGCGTAAAAGATCGCTGCCGGGATCACCCCGAGCGGGTTGGAGCGGGCGATAAGGGCCACGGCGATCCCGTTCCAGCCCAGACCAGCGGTAAGATCAGTAAAACAGGAGCCGTACCGGCCAACAACCTGGACTGCCCCCCCCAAACCGATCAAAGCGCCGGAGATAAGCATCGGCAGAACCAGGTATTGGCGTACTTCGATCCCGCCATAGCGGCCGAACTGCCGGTTCGAGCCGGCCACGCGCAGCTCGTAGCCGAGATGCGTGCGGTAGATCAGGAACCAGATAAAAACGGCCGCCGCCAATCCCAGCAAGAGGCCGGCATGGAGATAGGAGGGTGGAAGAAGGCGGGGAAGCATGTAAGCAGCCGGAATGGAGAGGGATTGGATGGTGATCTGGGCTGGATCGCGCAAGGGACCCAGGATCAGATAATTAATGACATAGACCATCCCGGTGGAGATCAAGTAGGTGGTGAGCAAATCGGAAACACCCCAGGCCATGCGCAGAAAGCCGGAGAGCCCGGCCATCAGGGAACCCACAATGGCGCCGCCTAAAAGTAGGGTTGGGATCCCCACCCCGCCGGGGAGGTTGGGAAGGAGGACTCCCAGAATGACAGCCATGATCGCTCCGGCAAAGATCTGCCCTTCACCGCCCAGGTTGGTCACCCCGCTCTTGAAAGCTACGGCCATTCCTAACCCGGTAAAGAGCAAGGGGATCGCTGATTCCAGCATATTGCCGAAGACGAAAGGATTGGTGAAAGGCCCGAAAAAGTACCAGTAAAGCGTCTTCGCGGGATCTTTGGAGAAAGAGAAGATGAGAATGATGGCAATAATGAAAGCCACCACAATAGAAAGCACGATCCCCAGGAAAGAGGCCAAGCTGCTCTTAGCGCGGCTGTCCAAGGCCATCAGTGGACCCTCTCTTCCCAGCAGCCGCCCTTCTTTTTGACTTCCTGCCGGCGCAATCCCAGCATATAACCGCCCAAGGACTCACGGTCCAATCCCACGTTCGGGAAAAGGGCAACTACTTCTCCCTTGTACATCACCGCCACCTGATCCGAGAGGGCCAACACTTCGTCCAGGTTGGAGGAAATCAAAAGGACAGCCGTCTCTTCGTTGCGCATCTCCATGATCTCCTGGTAGACGAACTCGGAACATGCCACGTCCAGGCCCCAGGTTGGTTCAGAGATGATCAGCAACTTGGGTCGACGGGAAAGCTCGCGGGAGAGCACCGCCTTCTGGATGTTGCCCCCGGAGAGGGTGCCAATGGGAGCGTTCATGTTCCCCTTGATGCCGAAGCGTTTGATCAGATCATTGGAGAACTTGGAGATGGAGCGGTTTTGCAGAATCCCGAAGCGTAGGAAAGCGTGGTGATCGACTACGATCAAATTATCGGAAAGAGGCAGCAGCAAGCTGCTGCCGCGTTGCAGGCGGTCGGCCGGCACATAGGCAAGGCCCTTCCGCCGCAGACGCGCGGGAGAGAGGCCGAGGACCTCCAAGCCATTGATCAGCACTTGCCCGCTGGGATGGCCACGGCTGTTCATCCCGGTGAGAATATCCTCCAGTTCGCCGAGTCCGTTTCCGGCCACTCCGGCAATGCCCAACACCTCCCCTGCCCGAACCTGCAGGTTGATCCCAGCCAGCAATGGCCGTGGGCAGGTCGGGTCGATCAAGGTCAAGTCGAGGATTTCAAGCACGGGAGGGCCAGGCTCTTTGGCCAGCTTCTCCACCTGCAGCAACACTTCCTTGCCCACCATCAGTCGGGCCAAGGTGGCTTTGTCCAGACTGGCGGAAGGCCGGCTATCCACTACCTGACCCTCGCGCATGACAGTAACCCGATCAGAGATCTGGCCGACCTCTTCCAGCTTGTGGGTGATGATGACGATGGTATACTCCATCGCTTTCAACTGGCGCAGGATCCGGAAAAAGGCCTTGATCTCCTGTTCGGTCAGGAGTGAAGTGGGTTCATCCAAGATGAGGATGGTAGAACCCCGGTAGAGCACTTTCAGGATCTCCACGCGCTGCTTCTGTCCGACGGTGAGACTCCCCACCAAAGCGTTGGGGTCCATTTCGAAACCGTAGTCCTGGGAAAGCTTTTCGACTGTTTGCTTGGCTTTGGCTCGATCATAGAAGAGCCCTGCCTGCAGGGGCTCTTTACCGAGCACGATGTTGTCGGCCACCGAGAAATTCTCCACCAGGCAGAAGCGCTGATGAACCATGCCGATCCCCAGCCGGTCGGCATCACGGGCCGAGCGGATGCGCACAGGCCGGCCAGCGACCTTGATGGCGCCTTGATCAGCTCGTTCCAGACCGCAGAGGATCTTCATCAGGGTCGTCTTACCGGCGCCATTCTCTCCCACCAGGGCGTGGATCTCTCCTTTCTGCAAATTGAAGTACACCTTGCTGTTCGCAGTGACATTGTTGTCCGGGTAGACCTTGGAGATACCGAGCATCTCCACCAGGATATTCGAATTGGAAGCTACGTTTGCCTGTATCGTCGATTCCATCGGTTCCTTCTTTGCACCGGTTCCGCTTTATCGTTGGGAAAAATGGCCTGGTCGGTAAAACCCGACCAGGCCATTCCATCTCGTATCAAGACACCCTGCCGGGGGCTGTCAAGTCGCCGGGGGCTGTCAAG
>JBAXQG010000052.1:0-6550 GCA_037131855.1 bacterium | reverse complement strand
TGCCGCGGGCTGTCATGTTGCCGCGGGCTATTATACTGCCGCGGGCTGTTTTCATGGTGGATTTCTGTGCCTAAAGAGAAGGAAGACGAGGCCATCCTGCCGCAGGCTATATCGCTGCCACAGCCTGCCAAATTGAGCCCAACCCTGCCAAATCTACTGGTTGTGCTTTCCGGCCCCTCGGGAGTGGGGAAGGGAACTTTAGTGCAGCAGTATCTACAAACTCACTCACGCACGTTTCTCTCTATTTCTGCGACTACTCGTTTGCCGCGCAATTGCGAGCAAGACGGAGTGCATTACCGCTTCATCGACCCAGACTGTTTCCAGGAGATGCGAAATCAAGGTGAATTGCTGGAATGGGCCGAAGTCTACGGCGACCTTTACGGCAGTCCACGCCGACCGGTTGAGGAGGCTCTCGCCGATGGCCGCGACGTAATCCTGGAGATCGACGTGCAGGGAGGGCTAAAGGTCCGTCAGACGATGCCCGAAGCGGTTCTGCTTTTCGTTCTTCCACCCACCTTCGAGGAGCTCTCCCGTCGTCTCTGCACTCGGCGCACTGAAAGCCCGGAGCGGATCGAGTTTCGTTTGCAGACGGCTCGCCTTGAGCTCGAAGCCCTTTCGCAGTATGATTATCTGCTTGTGAACGACCGCCTGCAGGAAGCGGTTGCTATTTTCCGTTCGATCATTGAAGCGGAGCGGCGCCGTATCAGCCGGATCGTCCCCAGGCAGGAAGGAGATTGGCTGAAATGATGACTCCACCCTTGGAGCTGCTGCTAGAGGAGATGAGAGAGAACAAGTATCGCTTGGTTGTGGCCGCTGCCAAGGAAGCTCACCGGCTTTCCAAGCGACAATCAGCCCGTGCTGGGCACCCTCTGTCAGCAGCCTTGACATCCATCCACGAAGGAAAGGTGGAGGTACTCGAGCCCGGCGAGTGACGGCAGGTTTGTTGCGGTCCAAGATCCTCGTTGAAGTCCCCCTGCCACCGGGAGAGGGACTTTTTTCGTATACGAGCGAGGAACCGCTGATTCCCGGAGAACGCGTCACTGTCCCATTGGGCAAGTCAAACCGGGCGGTCAGTGGATTTGTCCTCGGGGAGGATCAGTCCACCCTTTCGATCAAGCTGTTGAAGCCAGTTTTGTGCCGCAGCCGAAAGACGTTCTTTGATCGAATCCGGGCACAGTGGTTGCTTTGGCTCTGGTCCCATTATCTATCCGGCTCGCAAGCACTCTGCCGATCCATCCGAATGGAGTTGGGGACAGAGGTGCGATTGCTTCTTTCCCCTCTAGAGGTGAGATCTCTCGAGAAAACGCTGAACAATGCTCCAGGTTACCGGCAACTGCTGGATTGGTTGGTAGAGGTGGGAGGGTTGGCTGAAAAGGTGGATTGCCCGCAGCCTGGACTATTAAAGAGGGCAGTGCGTCGTGGTTGGATTGAAGTAGAAGAGCGAACCTTCCTGCCAGGCGTTCCCTGTTCTGCAGAAGAGAGCCGTGAGTTGATTTGGGCGCCTTGGCGGCAACAATTTGACCGTCTTCTCGAGCTAATAACCTTGGTAAGGAACGAAGGTCGTCAATGCCTGATCCTGGCGCCGGAAGCCTCTATGGCCGAAAACTTAGCCTCGCGCTTGCGCGAAGACGGGATTGCGGTACATCCCTACCTGGGGAGCCGTTCTCCTCGAGCCCGCATTCAGGCTGTACGACGCGCTCAAGGAGAGGAGCCAGCCGTTTGGGTAGGTCATCTTCAAGCTCTTTTCCTCCCTTTTCGCCGCTTGGGCGGAGTCTTTGTGCTGCAGGAGGAAAGCCTTGGCTATCGCCCCCGGCCCCCCCTTCATTTGCCCCTTGTCCCAGTGGCAACTCATCTGGCTTACCTTTATGGCGCCCGCTTGGCCCTCTTCTCCCGCGCCCCTTCGTTGGAAACCTACTTAGAGACCTACCGCAGTTTCTCCCTGCACTATCAACCGCCAGTCCAGATGGCAAAGCGCCGGCTAGTCGTTGAGCGTAATGCTAAAGGACTCTCCCCGACACTTTTAGCTGAGATTCGAGCGACTTCCCAGGCTGGGAAACGCTCGCTGATTTACATTAACCGATTGGGATACGCCAACCTCCTCCTTTGCCGGGAATGTGGAGAGACCTTTCTTTGCCCGCACTGCGCCGTTTCTCTCACGCCGCATCAGAAACAATTGCTCTGTCACTATTGCGGTCACCGGGAGGAGATCCCAGCTCTTTGTCCAACTTGCCGGAGTCCTTCGCTAGAGGCTTGGGGGGCGGGGATCGAACGCTTGGAGGAAGCGTTGGCGAAGGAGGTTGAGAGCGGACTGATCTTTCGATTGGATGCACAGCTAGTGGAGGGGCGGGAGGGGCGGGAGAATCTGCTGGAGTGTTTTCGCCACACGGCAGGGGGGATCCTCTTGACCACCAGCCGTCTTCGAGGTTCCTCCTTGCCGCCTGTTTCCTTCCTGGCTGTCTTGAATGCTGACCAAGCTCTGCACTGGCCAAGCTTTCGCGCCACTGAGAGAGCTTACCAATTGCTGGCTAATCTGGAACCGCTGGCTCGGGAGCGATTTTTCCTCCAGGCCGGCAGCCTTCGAGGCATCGATCGCTTGCTGCAATCCGGCCCTTCGTTTTATCGCCAGGAACTAGAAGCTCGCAAACAGGCCGGTTTTCCTCCAACCATCCGCCTCCTGCGTCTACTCTTTTCAGGAGAGGAGGAAGAGAACGTTTGGAAAGCAGCCCAACTCTTTCGCCAGTGCCTGCTGGACGCTCGATTGCCGTTCTCTCTCACCGGACCCTTGGCCGCAGCCTATCCGCGTCTGCAAGGACTCTGGAGAATAGAATTGCTGGCTCGTTTTGATATCGGGCCATTGCCGGAAGAAGTCCGGCCGCTTCTTGCTTTCCACTCTCCCCGTGGGGGAGTGCGCCTTTCCGTTGAACTCGATCCGGAGGATTGATTGATATGCGCATTATCTTTTTCGGCAGCCCGTCCTTCGCGCTTCCATCGTTGGAAGCATTGGCGGTTTCGCCCTATCGGCCGTTGGCTGTCGTTACCAAACCTGACCAACCGCAAGGCCGTGGGCTGCGAATGCAGTCTACAGCAGTTCGCCAACGAGCGGAGTCGCTGGGCATTCCTGTACATACGCCTGTCTCCCTAGCTGATCCTCATTTCCAGAGCATCTTGGAGGAACTAGAGCCCGACCTCTTCGTGGTGGTCGCTTTTTCTATCTTGCCGAAGTCCTTGCTGGCCATTCCCCGTCAAGGAAGCTGCAATATCCATCCCTCCTTGTTGCCAGCTTATCGTGGAGCAGCGCCAGTGGAAAGAGCTCTATTGGCCGGCGCGGAACGAACCGGCGTGTCCCTGTTCTGGCTGGAAGAGAGGGTTGACCGCGGTCCCTTGATTAGCCAGGAAGAGACCCTTATCGAACCCCTTGAGACTGCTGGGGATTTGCACTGGCGGCTTGGCCGGCAAGGGGCTGAACTGTTGCTGCGGACCTTGCCGCAGATTGAGTATGGGTGTTGTCCCCAGGTGCAGCAGGATGACAGCCTGGCCTCTTGGGCGCCGAAGATCAGCGAAGAGGATTGCCGCATCCGTTGGGAGGAGCCTGCCCTGGTCAGTCACAATCGTATTCGTGCGCTAAACCCAACTCCCGGCGCTTATGCCACATGGCCGGGGAAGGGACATACTGTTCGCTTGAAAATTTGGCGAGCGCATCCACTGGAAGAGCAAGGTCTGAAGCCCGGTGAAGTCAGTGTGGTTGGAGACCGTCTGGTTGTTGGCTGCGGGTCGGGGACGCTGTCCGTGGAGTTGTTGCAGCAGGAAGGGAGAAGACCGTTGGAAGCTCCTGTTTTCCTGCGTGGAGCCGGTTTACGACAGGGGGTGCGCTTGGGATGATCTTCCAATTAAGCTACGAGGAGCTGGCCGTTTACATGGCTTCCAGCGGTGAAGCAGCCTACCGCAGCGATCAGGTCTGGGGTTGGCTCTACCGTCAATCAGTGTCTTCCTTCGAGGAGATGACTACCCTCTCCCTGCCGCTGCGACGGCGTCTGCAAGCTGATCATCCCGGCTCTTTCCCAAGGTTGATGGATCGAGCCATCTCTCGCGATGGAAGCGAGAAACTTCTTTGGCAGCTAGCTGACGGCGAGCAGGTGGAGTCTGTTCTTTTGCAGACTGAAACCAGAGAGGGGAGTTGGACTTCAGCCTGTCTCTCTACCCAGGCTGGTTGCCCGATGGGTTGCTCGTTTTGTGCCACAGGGCAAGCCGGCTTTCACCGCAACTTGACTGCTGGGGAGATCCTTGCCCAGTTGGTTGGCTTGCAAGCGAGGAGTGGGGAGCGAGTTGGGCGTCTCTTGCTGATGGGGATGGGGGAACCTCTGCTGAATGCCGATGCAGTGAAGAAGGCTATCTTTCTGGCGCAAGACCCGCGTGGCCTGGCCCTAGGAGGGCGCCGGATTACCCTTTCTACAATCGGGCCGCGAAACTTGGGCCAGTTTCTGGCATCTACCCCACGCGTGGAGATGGCTTTCTCCCTTCACGCCCCCAATGACCTCCTACGAGCTTCGCTGATTGAGCAGGCGGAAGCTTTATTGCCCATTCGAGCAGCGCTGGAGCTATTGTATGATTATCGCCGAGAAGCCGGCCGGATGGTGACGGTGGAGTACCTGATGCTGGCGGAGATCAATGATAGTTGGAGCCATGCTAAAGAGCTGGCGTCATTATTGGAGGGAAGCGCTTTTTTCGTGAACCTGCTGCCTTTTAACGCCAGCCCCGGCCTGCCTTACCGCTCCTCACCGGCTGAGCGCATCCGAGCCTTCGCCGAAGTATTGCGAGCATCCGGCCTTACGGTAAAGATCCGCAAGCCGCGCGGAGTGGATATCGGGGGAGCTTGCGGGCAGCTTCGGGGACAACAGTTCCTTAGCTAACTGCTTGCCTTTCACGCGACTTGGGGTAAGATAGAAATTGCGACGGGGTGCCGCAAGGCTGAGAAGGGCGCAAGTTGCCCTAACCCTTGGAACCTGCTCTGGGTAATGCCAGCGAAGGGAATAGGAGAAGCTAGCCGGCGCCCCGATTTCGGGGCGTTTTTGGTCCCAAGGAGGATCTGAAATGGACCAGATTGGATCGATCGGCTGGATCACCTTGATCGCCTCCCTCTTGGTGGGGGTGTTCTTGCTCCTTTCCCGCCTGCGCGACTTCAAGACGCGGGACTGGGCAGAGCTGGGGATGATGCTTGCCTTGGCTTTCGCCCTAAAGTTTTTCTCCTTCCAGTTCTTCGGCTGGCTGCGCATTTGGCCGAATGGGGGCGCCATCACCCTGGCTTCGATGGTTCCCATTTTCTACCTGGCTTTGCGAAGAGGGCCGGCGGTGGGGGTCTTCGCCGGAATTCTTTTCGGCCTTTTCGACTTCCTACTCAACCCCTTTTTCTTCCACCCCGCCCAATTTCTGCTGGATTACCCGCTGGCCTTTGGCGCCCTTGGCTTGGCCGGCCTCTGGCGGAAGCAGTATATCTTGGGTATTGTCGTGGGGGGCTTGGCTAGAATGACCTGTCATATTCTCTCCGGTGTCATTTTCTTCGCCAGCTATGCCCCGGCTGAGTGGAATCCCTGGCTTTTTTCACTTGCTTACAACGCCAGCTATATGATGCCGGAGATCCTCATCTCGGTGGGAGTAATGGCTCTCATTTGGCCTCGATTGCGATGGGTCAGCGAAGCCGCGCACTGATCTTTCTGGCTGGGGAACGGGTCTCTCCAAAGCGTTGGCAGCCGCTCTTGCCAGGATCCCTCTGCATCGCTGCCGATGCGGGGATCAAGGTTCTCTCACAAATGCAGGTTGTGCCAGACGTGTTGCTCGGCGATTTCGACTCCCTGCCGCAGAAGGAACTGGCTGCTGCCTTTGGAATGGTCCCCGAGCTGTACACCTACTCCTGCGAGAAAGATCAAACCGACGGAGAACTCGCGGTGGCCTATGCACTGGAGCACGGCGCATCGGAAGTCGTTTTGGTGGGGGGATGGGGGGGGCGGCCTGACCATGCGCTGGCCAATGTCCTTCTTCTTGCCCGATTAAAGGAAAAGGGAGCCACGGGGTTCCTGCTGAACGAGGAATCAAAGATGTTTCTTGTCGGTTCAATTCTTCGCTTGCAGGGAAATCCGGATCAAATATTCTCCTTGCTCCCACTATCCCTCTGCCAAGGGGTAGACATCGAGGGTGGCTATTACCCGTTGATTAAGGCTTCTCTCCGCCCTGGAGAAACGCGTGGCCTTTCCAATCGATTCCTGAGGAAAGAGGTGACGGTTAAAAAAGAAAAAGGACTGCTGGTAGCAATCCTTTTAGATCGAGAAGAGGAAAGAGGCGAGGGCTAGATGATCTTCACCTTCCCTGCCTTCATGCACTTGGTGCAGACTCGAATCGTCTGAACTTTGGAGTCGACGACTGTCTTGACCTTTTGCAGGTTGGGATTCCAGACGCGTTTGGTGCGTACATGAGAGTGGCTGACATTGCAACCGCTCGAGGGCCCCTTGCCGCACACTTCACACTTAGCCATCACGATTCTCCTTGCCGGTGAAATTCT
>JBAXQG010000051.1:0-6575 GCA_037131855.1 bacterium | reverse complement strand
AACCTGTGACCCCCTGCTTGTAAGGCAGGTGCTCTTACCGCTGAGCTATCCGCCCCGGATAGATGAACCGATTGTACGGCCCCAGGTGGGTACTGACAAGGTCAGGGAATGTAAATTGGGTTTCGGCGCGCAGGCGCCGCACAAACCAATCTTGTCCTATTCGTTGGAGAAGACGCCAAAGGACTCAACTTTATGCTGTTGCCTCCAACGAGAATCGGACGAGACTTCACTGCTGGTCGCCACCTGGGTCCATAGATCGAATCGTTGAAGGTTCGCCAGTGCCTTTTCAGCGAGCTTCCTGTCAGCGAAGAGTCCCATCATGGCTGGCCCGCTTCCACAAAGAAGCGTCCCCAACGCGCCTACCTCTGTTAGTTGTCTCCTCACCTCTTCGATGGCCGGGCATAATCGTGCAGCAGGCGCGAATAAACCGTTGCGCCAAATGCGCGCCAAAGTGGCCCAATCGCCATGGATCCAAGCTTGGAAAATGGGTTCAATCTGGCCGAGAGTTGGAATCTCTTCCGGCAGTAAAGCGCCATACACGGCTGCGGTGGAGAGGCTTTCCGTGGGTTTTGCCAGAACCAGGGAGATTGATGGGAGAGGAGGCAAGGGGATGACCTTCTCTCCCCGTCCCTGCACCCAGGCAGCGCCTCCCACCAAGGCGAAGGGGATGTCCGAGCCTAAAGAGGCAGCCAACAAAAACAGCTGATCATGGGAAATTGCATGGTGATAATGCCGATCCAAGGCACGGAGTACCGACGCAGCGTCTGCGCTGCCACCGCCCAATCCGGCTGCTTGGGGGATTCTTTTTTTCAAGGTGATGGATAATTCCGGTTCTTTTTCGATTGCCCGGTAAAACAATAAGGCAGCTCTGTAAGCCAAGTTCTCTTCCTCCGGACAATCCAGGAGGAGCTCACAATGGCAGGAAAGTCCCGGCTCTCCCCATCGCAAATGCAACTCATCGGCTAACGATATTGTTTGCATCAGCGATTCGATCCTGTGAAAACCATCAAGGCGCTTGCTCTGTATGAATAGAGAGAGGTTTACCTTGGCAAAAGCCAGCACTATCTCTTCGGCCGGCATCGACTCCTTTGATCTCATCAAGTCCACCTCTGGCAAAAATCCGGTCAAGGCTTCCCCTCGAGTGAAGCAAGGAGCGCCTCCAAGGACCAAGCCAGCCGAGCGAATTCCTCCAGCGAGAGCGTCTCTCCTCTTCGCTTCTCGGCGATTCCCACACTCTCCAAAAGATTCGCCGTTTGCGTACGGGAGAAGTGCGGATTCATCCGTATAAGATTGTTGGCCAATGTCTTGCGCCTTTGTGCGAATGCGTTGTGTATTAAAGCGACAAAACGCTTCATATTCGGAACGGAGACCCTCGGTTCGGAAAGTCGCTCCAAGAAGAGGAAAGCGGAGTCCACTCGAGGGATAGGGTGAAAGCAGCGACGCGAGACAGAGGGGCCGGGGGATAATTGAGCGCGGAGTTGGGCTAAGATCGAGAGGGCGCCGTATCCCTCCTCCCCTGGTCCCGCCAGCAGCCGCCTGGTGACTTCCTCTTGCAGGAGGAAAACGGCGCGCAACCAGTTGCCCTCGCTCTCTAGAAGGTGTTCCAGCAGCGCTGTGCTGAGATAGAAGGGCAGATTTCCAAAGACACTATAGGGGCAATCAAAAAGGCCGTCCCAGGAAATCGAAAGGGCATCGGCTATGTGGAAATGGAAGCTAGAATTCTCATCCGCCAAACCAGCCAAAGTAGGAGCGAAACGGCGGTCCAGTTCCACGGCAGTGACTTCGGCGCCCGTCTTGAGGAGCGAACGGGTGGCCTGTCCGAGGCCAGGGCCAATCTCCAGGATAGCTCGCTGGGAACCTGCGTTGAGGAAAGAAAAACAAGAAGGAAGAACGGACCGCTCGACCAGGAAAACTTGGCCCATGGATTTATGAGGCCGAGGGGGCAGGCTGTGTGGGGGACGGGTTTGAAACCCGCCCCTACGCAGGGTGTCTACTTGAGAACCCACACTTCGATCGGCCGACGGCCGAATGCAACGGTCTCTTGATAACCGTAGAAGAAGACATCGATCCTCTTTCCGTGGATCGCCCCGCCGGTATCTCCGGCCACAGCGTAGCCATAACCGTCAATGTATAGAGGCGTATAGTACGGGATCACTTGAGGGTCAACCGCTACGATGCCATAACCCGACCTCAACCCGACGGAAGTGCTCCAAGGGTCTCCATCAGTCTCCTCAGGCAACGGGCAATAGGCAGTGGCTTCCATCTCATAGGTTGGCGGTCCTTCCGGGTGCGGGAAGGCTAAGCTTGCCTGCACCGCCTCGTCTGGAGAGGCAATAAGAACGCCGATCCCAACCACGGCTGGTTCTGGCTGGCGCCTCACGGTTTGCCCGAGGCGGCGTTTCTCCCTGATTTGGCCATCCACTTTGGTCGCCAAATAGGCAACCTCAATTTCCCCGGGTATGCCGGCGACGACGGTCTTTCGTTGGCCCAGAGGCACATCATAGGCAGGGACAAAGGTCGCGCCGTAGGGAGTTGTTTCTGACTCGGTGAGGGTTTCTTCGCTGACATGATGTACGCGTACAACCAGATCGCTCTCCACTGGTTGCTCCAGTGGAACGCTGAGATAGTCCTTGCCCTCCAGGCGGATCCCTTGTTCTCCCAATGCTTCCCCGACCAGGGTAGCTTCCGAGACAGCGAAAGAGTGCCTCGTTTGGGTAGATTCCACGGTGATAACCGGCTTTCGAGGTTCTTGTGATTGCACCGGTCGTCTCGCGCCTTGAGCCACTTGTAGCGAGAAGATCAGCAGCGCGGAAAGGCCAACCACAGAAAACAATCTCCAGGCTTTCCCGGAACCTGGGTTCTTTTGCGTCATAGTCCAGCTACTCTAGCGAAGAGAGTTGGGTTATGTCAACAGAACTCCCTGCCGGGGGCTGTCTACATGCCGGGGGCTGTCCAGTTACAGGGGGCTATTCTGGCGCCCGGGGCTAGCGAGCAGTGGATAGTTGATCCATTCTGTGTGCTATCCCCTATCCACTATCTAGATCAATGATTGGCCGGGAATGCTAATGGGGAGCTGAAATGCGGCCAATACGGTGGCGCCTGCATCGGCCAGCGAAGGTCGAACTCCAAGGAAATGGCCGGGCTTGCCCGGCGCATAGACCAGGACCGGGACTTGCTCTCTGGTGTGATCGGTATGGGCAAGAAAAGTTGGATCATTGCCGTGGTCAGCGGTAATGATCAGCAGATCATCCTCTTTCAATCGTTGAGCGAGGTTGCCAAGGCCCTTATCGACTTCCTCCAAGCTTTGAACGAACTCATGGGGGAGGCGGCGGTGTCCCCAGAGCATGTCGAAATCCCCCAAGTTGACGAAACAAAAACCGGGTTCTTTAGCAGCCAGCCACCCTTCCAAGGCCTTCATCGTCTCGGCGTTGTGGGGAGTATGATTGTAGTGAGTGATGCCGCGCCCGACGAAGATGTCGACAATCTTCCCCAAGGCGGTGACGGCAATTCGATGAGCGGTGAGGATGTCCAGAACAGTAGTTCCCGGAGGGTGCAAGGGATAGTCCTGGCGGCCTGCCGTGCGTTCGAAATGGCCGGGCTCCCCGTTAAACGGCCGTGCGATCACCCGAGCCACCGCAAGCTCACCGGTGAGCATGGCTCTGGCTTGGCAACAGTAGCGGTACAACTCCTCCAAGGGGACCATCTTCTCGTGTGCAGCAATCTGAAATACCGAGTCCGCGGAGGTATAGATAATAGGGAAACCTGTGCGAAGATGCTCCTCCCCCAGTTGCTCGATGATCTCCGTACCGGAGGCGACGATATTCCCCAGGGTCTTGCGGCCAATGGCGCGCTCGAAAGACAGGATCAAGTCCGACGGGAAACCGCGAGGAAAGGTGGGGAAGGGATCCAGCGTTGGCACTCCCATCATCTCCCAATGACCAACGACGGTGTCCTTACCGGCAGACACTTCCTGTAAAATCCCCCAGGAAGCCAGTGGCGCTGATACGAAAGGCAGCATGCCATCCGGTAGGAGCCGGCCCAGTCCACACATAGTGAAGAAAGGCAAGGAGTAATGATCGGCTGCTTGCAAAGCATGAACCAAGGTATTCGCCCCATCGTCTCCATAGGCTCCGGCATCAGGAAGCGCACCTATGCCCACTCCATCCAAGACGATCAGAAAAACGCGCTTAAGCACGGCTCATCAGAGCACCCTGCCGGGGGCTAGTTGGCGCGACGCAGGCGTCGGCACTGCGCGGGCCAGCAAGTAATAAAGAGCCAGCAAGGTCTTGCCGTCACAGGTCCGGCCAGGCTTAAGAAGGACCGCCAAACGCTCGCGGGAAAGGAATTGGGTAGCGATTTCCTCGTCGAACTCCGGCTTTGCGGTCTTCTTCACCAAGCCCTCGGCGAGGAAGAGATGAACCACTTCGTCGCAAAAACCGGGAGACGTGTAGAAGGAGTGAAGATGCTTCCACTGTTTGGCCTCGTATCCGGTCTCCTCTAACAATTCCCGCTGGGCGCAGGTAAGGATGCTCTCCCCGGGCTCCAGCTTTCCGGCAGGGATCTCCCAAATGGTCTCATCCAAGGCGGCGCGGTACTGTTCCTCCATAAGCACTTCCCCCTCCTCGTTGATGGCCAAAATGGCGACTGCGCCGGAGTGGCGGACGATTTCTCGTTCTGCCAACCGTCCTGACGGGAGCAGTACCTCTTGCTTTTCCAGGGAAAGGATCTTGCCGCGGTAAATGAGAGTCTGCAAGAGACGTTTCTCGGTCAACGCTGCCTCATGATTGCAACAAGCCATCGGGTTAGGTCTTCCATTTGAGAAAGGGAAGCTTTCTCTTGACGCGTATGAGGCCCGTAGTACCCGCAACAAAGGACTGCGGATTTCTTGCCCCGGGCGTTGAAGATATTCGCGTCCGAAGCGCCGCCGGCCTTTGTCAAGGCAAAGGTGAGGCTGCTGGCAAGAGCTGCTTCCCCCACCAACTCCAGCAGAGGGTCGTCATCCGGCAGGCAGTAGCCTTCGAAATCCCGTTGGCGGTCAAAGATGACTTCGGCCCCGACCTCCTTTGCGGCGCACTGAGCGGCTTGGATCATCTCCGTTACTTGAGCCTCCAGCTTGCCGCGGTCGTGCGAGCGAGCTTCTCCGCTCATTTCAGCTCTCTCGGGAATGACGTTGTCAGCATCTCCTCCTTTGATTCGACCGATGTTGGCGGTGGTCTCCTCGTCAATTCGTCCCAAAGACATGCGCGAGATGGCAAGAGCCAAAGCGCGGACAGCGGAGACTCCCTTCTCCGGCTCTGTCCCCGCATGGGCTGCCAGGCCTTGGAAGCGGAATCGCAGTTTTTCCAGAGACGGCGCTCCGCGCACAACCCGAGCCGGGGGGCCGCCATGGTCAAGAACCAGGATGAAAGGCGATCGCACCCATTCCAAGTCGAATGCCTTGGCTCCACGCAGACCGATCTCTTCCTCCACGGTGAATATCATCTCCACTTCGCCGTGGTGAAGGCCACCTTCCTGCAACCGGCGCGCCCCTTCCAACAAGGCAGCGATCCCAGCCCGGTCGTCAGCAGCCAGGATGCTCTCTCCGGTGGAATGGATCCATTCCCCATCGATGCGGTATCGCACCGGCTCGGAGGGCACCGTGTCAAGGTGAGCGCTGAACGCGGAGGGAGGGAGTCCCGGATCGCCCGGAAGGCGAGCGAAGAGATTTCCTGCCTCGTCTGTCTTCACTTTCAGGCCAAGATCGCTCAGCTTGAGGAGAAGAACTTGGCGAACCAGCTCCTCCGAACCCGAGACTGAGGGGATCTGGATCAGTTCCAGAAAATCAGCCAATAAACGATCGCGGCAAAACTCCCTGCCGGGGGCTGGGGAGTCTGGGTTCAACTGGCACTCCCCTTAGTTTCGTTGTGCAGCGGGGGGACAGATTGAAACCTATCCCCGAAATCTTTCCTCATACTGCGCATGGTTAGAGCGCCACGATGCAAGGCCTCCAAGTTCATCGGCAGAAATCGTTCCTTGGAACCGGAGAGTAGTTTGTGCAGGACTTTTTCCACAGATTCCCAGCGGACTGCCGGCACTCGCTCAAGGTAGGCGCCCAAAAGGACGATGTTGGCGACGATGGTTCCGCCAATCTCGTTGGCTATAAGAGTAGCAGGGATCTCGTAAATCTCCAGGTCAGTGCGAGACGATTTGACATCGATAAGCGACGAATTCACCAATAGCAAGCCGCCGGAGCTCACCAGTGGTTCGTATTTCTGAAAGGATGGCTTATTGAGGACAATTGCCGTCTCGGGGCGAGAGAGCACGGGCGAACTGATGGGGGTATCCGAGATGACCACTTGGCAATTGGCTGTCCCTCCGCGCATCTCCGGGCCGTAGGAAGGGAACCAGGTTGCTTCTTTGTCTTCCATAGCGGCAGCATAAGCCAGCAGTTGACCCATCAACATCACCCCTTGCCCACCGAACCCAGCACAGAGTAATTCATACTGTATCATGACATACTCCCTGCCGGGGGCTGTTTTGATGCTGCCGGGGGCTGTTTTGTTGCTGCCGGGGGCTGTTTGGATGCTGCCGAGGAT
>JBAXQG010000050.1:0-6599 GCA_037131855.1 bacterium | reverse complement strand
TTCTCAAAATAAGTGGCGAGGCGATCTGAGGGCGCCAAGACCTCTGGGATCATCGGTTTTCCAGGGTCCTTCCTGGAGCCGGCAGTGGAGACACAGGTTCGTGTAAAAAGACCTCTGGATCATCGCCTTTCCTGGGAGAAGCGCAACACCCAGCAATGCCGCACTGGGGTGCGGCGGTCCCAGGCTTACCGCTCATTATAGGAAATCCAATGAGTCAAACAAATAAATCTGTCCCCTTTATTTCCCGAATTCTTGTACGATGTCTACGATATCATCATTTGGCGCCTTGCTTGGAAAGGTGCAGTAGGGAGCCAGTTCGAGGAAAAATGCATCAGCGTCCAAGGCTTTTTCGGGTGTCGCCACCCCTTTTAGCTTGATCCTGCCCTGAGCGAATTGGTGGACGCCAATAGCCAACGGAATGCCCGTAGCCCTCGCCATGCCGGGGGGACTGGCCTTGATCGTAGCGGCAACGGTTGCTCTTCTGCCTTCAATCTCTCCCTTGCCGATCACAAAGAACAGGGGTAGGCGGGGACGATCAAAGATGCCCGATATTACTGCCAGAATGTGGTCGAGCAGGGAGATATTCTTTGCCTCATCCACCAATTGGCGTCCTGCCTCTTCCAGGGTCAAGCGACCCGCATCGATCTTTCCGGCTAACTTCTTAAAATAATCAGCGGTCATGGAAGGCATGACCATATAGCATGAAGATTTTTCGATCTCCGGATAGGACCACGAAAAGGCCACCGGCTCCGGATGCCCTACCGTCCAGACCGGCCGATCGCCCAATCCCGGGTAGTGCAACTTCACTTCTTCCAAGGGTTTCACCTCTTGCAGTCTGCCGTCCCGGCATTCGAGGATCTTGCCCGAACACTGCTGCATCCAGTGGACAATGGCCGCCGAATATACAACTGCTTCCGGGGCGTCGCTTTCTTTCTCTTCGATGTTCCAGGCAGCGTGCAGTTCTGATACCCGCTGGAACATTCCATAGACCTTGGCGGCCAGCATATTGGTGATGCCGGGAGTGGCGCCGATTCCGACAATCGCCATGATCCCCGCTGCTTCCGCCTCTTTTCCCATCTTCAGCATGTCCAGAGTCGGTTCCGGATCGTCGCAGATGTCAAAATAATTTACTCCCGTCCTGATAGCGCAGGAAAGAATAGGAACGGCGAAACGAAAAAAGGGTCCTACGCAATTGACGACAGCATCGTGTCCTCGCATCAATGTCGTCAACCCTTCGGCATCTTCCACGCTGACAGCGCAAGCCGCTGCTTTTCCCAGGCATGTTCCTGCCACCCGCTTTGCGGAATCCAGATTGAGATCGGCAATGGTCATCTGATGGATTTCCTCAAACCCGGCCAGCGTCTCTGCCGCCAGCGCCCCCATGCTACCCGCGCCAAGACACAAGATTTTCATAAACCCTCCTTGTTTCATTGAGTTAAAATACCTAATCAAGGGTATTTATAAATATACTGTATTCTTTCTCTCTTTGTATTTCAAAAAGGCATTGTATTTAATGGATGGAAGTTTAGAAAAGCTGTTCTCCTTGACAAGAGATATCGTGCATCGAAAAGCAGGGGTTGGCGTTGCCCCGACAGACTTCTATGGTACGCTGCCTTTTCACGATGCATTATGACTGTACGCATTCCTCCCAAGAGTATTCGCGGTCGTGCTGGCGAATGCGGCAAATGCTGGCGGGATTGGGATCGCAGGGTTGCCAATGGGAGCTGAAAAGCTTGATAATCGTCCCATGTTCCATAAAGACTGCCTATTGAGGAGAATCCTTGCCTCCAACTAAGCCAATTCCCACCCTCCATATCAGACAACCCAGTGGAATGCCTGCCTTCCTGACCGTTTGGTCGGGCCAACTGGTCTCTTTAGTGGGCACTGCCATGGCCAACTTCGCCCTCGCCATCTATATCTGGCAGCTCACCGGTCAGGCCACTTCGTTTGCTTTGCTTGGTTTCTTCGGCGCCTTGCCCAATATCCTCTTCGCCCCTTTTGCCGGAGCCCTGGTGGACCGCTGGAATCGCAAGTTGACCATGATGATTTCAGATATTGCCGGTCTCGTCGTCAATTCCGCGATGCTTGCCCTATTGATCTGGGGGCACTTGGAGATGTGGCACCTTTACGCCCTGGCCATCTTCAACGGCATCTTCATGGCCTTCCAATGGCCGGCCTATTCAGCGGCCATATCCACCATGCTGGAAAAGAAGCATTTCGCCCGCGCTTCCGCTCTCCTCTCGGTAGCTGACAGCGCTTCCGGAATCCTGGCCCCAATGATTGCCGCTATCCTGGTTGTAACGATCGGCATCCCTGGAATCATCCTGCTGGATGCGGTCAGTTTTGTCTTGGCGATCATCACCCTGCTCGCCGTAAAGATCCCCCAGCCACCCAAGACAGAACTTACCAAGGAGGCTTCAGGGAATCTCCTCAAGGAAGCTTTGTTCGGTTTTCGCTATATCTTTCGCTCTCCCTCTTTGTTGGGGTTGCAGTTGACTTTCTTCTTCGGCAACCTGCTGGCCACCTTCGGTTTCATTGTTTCTACTCCCATGATCCTGGCTCGTACCGCCAACAATGCCTCGATCCTGGGCTTGGTTCAATCAGTCGGTGGGATAGGAGGTGTCTTGGGCGGATTGCTGATCAGCATCTGGGGCGGACCCAAGCGCCGAATCCGAGGAGTGATCGGTGGTTGGTTCCTCACCTTCGCCGGGATGGCCCTGCTGGGTTTCTCCCAAGGGGTGGTGCTGTGGGCTGCCGCCATGTTCTGTGTCGGTTTCTTCCTTCCCCTGGTGAACAGCTCCAACCAAGCTATCTGGCAGTCCAAGATCCCGCCGGAGATCCAAGGCAAGGTCTTTTCCGTTCGGCGTCTCATCGCTCAGCTTTCCAGCCCTCTTTCGATGCTTCTGGCTGGCCCTCTGGCCGACTACTTCTTCGAACCGGGGATGCTCCCGGGAGGTGTTTTGGCTGTTATCGCAGGTCCCTTCCTGGGTACTGGCGCCGGCGCCGGGATGTCGCTGATGATCTTTATGATGGGTCTGTTGGGGGCCTTGGTTGCTTTCATCACCTACTCTATCCCCTCTATTCGCAATGTGGAAACGATTGTTCCCGACTTTGTCCTTCCTCCGGCTGAGGAAGCAACGCCCCCTTCCCCACCAGAGAAAACTCCTCCTGGGACGGAACCATCGCCTTCCTTGCCGCTCACCCCCTTGCCGCCTGCAGTCGAGCCTGCTCCTTTGCTCTCTTCCAGGCAACTGCTCAGCGAGGCCGCTACTCTGGCCGGCCGCGGTCAGACCAAATCGGCCATCAGCCTCCTGCGCCAATGCATCGCCAGCAGGGAGACAGACCAGGCCACTAGGCAGGTCGCTTCCTGGAAGCTGGCTTCTCTGCTTTACTTGATCGGGAAAGACCGACTCGCCGACCAGATCCTGCTACACTATCGCGAAGAAGGAAGCATCCATGGCCCACGCTGAAGATTTTCTAAAAACACTGCAATCAGTCCGGTTTCATCGCACCTTCCGGGGTTATGCGCCGTCGGAAGTGGACGAGCTATTGGCTCGCGCCGGAGTTCAAATCGAACAGCAAGAAAAGCAGATTCAAGAACTGGAACGCAAATCAGCTCTATTGCAAGAACAGGAAGAGCTGCTGAAAGCCACTCTCCTTCGAGCTGAAAAGAACGCCGTATTAACGCGCACCGAAGCCGAGAACGAAGCTCGCTTGGTAAAATCCAACGCTGCGGACCAGGCATCTATTCTCATCGAACAAGCCTCACGCCGCCTGGAGGCGACCGAAAACGAGCTGGCCAACTACCGCCGTCTCTACGAGGCTCGCCTGCTTGGGTACGAACACGAGAGCCATGCTGTAATCGACCGTTTCTCCGTCCTGGCAAAGCGCCATGTGGAGGCGATGACTCAGGAGGTCTCGGCCGATGTTCGCGAGCTGGTTCGCCGATTAGGCGCAGACCTGGAAATCCTCCCTCGCCCCAGCCTGGCTGCACCGCAGCCTTCTATCGAGGGCGAACCAGGCCAAATAGACAGATCAGCTCCTGTTTCGGATGACCCATCCGCTTCCTGGATTCAAGACGAGCTGGCCATCCTCTGTGGTCTCACCTTGGAGCGAGACATTCTCGACCACCAGGGACAAATGGTTTTTCAGCGCGGCACGGTCATCTCCGCGGAGATGATTCAAGATGTGATCAAACTGGGACTTTACGGCGAGCTTGTGACGGCCGTCGCCGGTGACTTTTCGTCCCGCGCCGGTTGAGACTTGCTCACGGTCCTTGAAATAGCCGGTTCTTCGCCGTCTTTCTTGATTATTCTGAAAAGATGGCGCTTTACAGGCAAAAGTGTCCGTTCTCGTAGATCAGTTTGCCATCGGCTAAAACCCGGCTGCCGTTCTTCATCTCGCTGATCAAGTCCCAGTGCAAAGCGGACTTGTTGGTCCCCCCTGACTCGGGGTAGGCTTCGCCAAGCGCCAAGTGGATCGTCCCACCGATCTTCTCATCGAAAAGGGTGTTCCGTGTGCCCACTTGAATCCCGAAGTTGGTGCCAAAAGAGAGTTCTCCTATGCGCCGGGCGCCTTCGTCCATCTCGATACCAGCCTTTAGGCACTCCTCACCTCTTAGGGCGGAAAAGCTTGTCACCACTCCTTGGTGGAATTCCAACCGGACCCCTTCTACCGGTTTGCCATAATAGTCAGATGGGTAGTCAAAGAAGATCCAACCCTCGCACGAATCCTCATGGGGGGCCGTAAAGATCTCTCCATCCGGCATATTGGCGAGGCCGTCACAGTTGATCCAAATGCGGTCTTTAACGGAAACGGCGAGGTCAATCTGCGGTCCTTCGTATTTCAGTACATTCACAGTATCGAGCATACATTTCAGCTCCTCCTGCTCGTCATGGACTTTCCGCCAGTGCCCCACCGGATTCTCCAGGTCAGGCAGACAAGCTTTGAAGAGAAAATCTTCGTAAGCGCTTAAAGACATGCCGGCTTCTTGAGCGAGGGCGTCGGTTGGGTACTCTACCCCTACCCATTTCACTCCGCCCAACTCGCGAGGGATGGAAAAGGGCTCCCAAAGAGGTTCCATGCTTTTCTGCCGGCGGGCGATTCTCTTCGGATCGATTCTGGACAGCTCGTGCAAATTGGTTTGGGCTCCGATTGAGATCGCTCCTTGAAGATGATGCGACTCGAAATCCAAAATAGCTGGGATCTGATCCAATTGCTGATCCGAAGCCTCCTGGTAGAAAATCTCATCGCAGCCATCCAGGGACAAGCGGAGCCAGGGAAATCCACCTGCGCGCAGCACTTCCCGGTAAACGGCCAAGACCAACGGGGCAGCCTGGGGCCAGCTGCGAATTCGTACGACATCACCGGGCTGCACGTCCGCACAATAAGACACCAGCAATCCGGCCAGTTTTTCTATGCGTGAGTCTCTCATCGTTACTCCTTCTTGTTCTCAGTTCCTCAAATCGTCATTATATGGCTACAGCAAGGCTCAAACAAATTATCAGTAGGGCTTCATTCTCATAGCATAGGAAACCGGCTCAGTCTGAGAGAATGAACAGAATGGAAACGGTCGAAAACCCTTGAAGAGGAGAACGATGAACGAACAAACTTCAAACATGCACTATGTTTGCACCCCGAATGAAGCGCGCGACTTGATCCGCCGGCAGGCCCGTTACTGGGTGGCCAATTGCGGCTGCCGCGAGTCCCTTGGCTTCGTTTGCAGCCGCTCCAAAGCGGATGTTTGTCTGCAGTTTTTTCCCCAATCGGCCAGCGGAGGACAAGAGTTGCGAGAGATTGATCGCTTGGAAGCAGAAGCCCTGGTCGACTACGCCCAGCAAAAGGGATTGGTTTGCCGTCCCTTCCGCGATCCCCAAACGTTCCAGCAGGTGGAGGGGATCTGCTTCTGTTGTGATGACTGCTGTGCCTATTTCCTTCACCCTGAGGAGGAGTCCTGTGATAAGGGGAGCTTGGCAGAGTGTACCGACATGGCTCGTTGCGACAGTTGCGGCGACTGCTTGGAAGCCTGCCATTTCCAAGCGCGCCTGATGGTGGAAGGCAGCCTGGCCCTGAAAAAGGAACTTTGCTACGGCTGTGGGTTCTGCGTGGAGGCTTGTCCGCAAGAAGCCATCCGGATGGTGTCGCGCTGAAAGTCTTGATCTGGGGGGCCGGCCCGGTGGGTTTGCTCCTTGGGGGAACATTGCAGCAAGCCGGAGTGGAAGTCCTTTTTCTCGGTCGAGAGGTTTTGCTGGCGCCGTTGCGCAGTGGTCTGTGTCTGCGCCGGCGGCGCAAGATCGAACAAACCGGCCCTTTGAAAACCGTTTCCACATTGGCGGAGGCGGTGCGAAGGGGCCCTTTCCACTATACCCTGGTCACTTTCAAGTCGTTCCACAATGCCCAAGCCATCCCCCTGGCGGGCCAGATCACCAGCAAGACCCTGGTGGTGGTGCAGAACGGTTTGGGAAACGAGGAGGCATTCCAGCAGGCTGGTCTCCCGGTGATCGGCGCTGCGCTGACTTGCAGCGTCCGATTTGGTGAGCTGGGGGTTCTGCAGGTTGGACGAGGCGGTCTAGGGTTGGCTCCAGGGAATATCTCCGCTG
>JBAXQG010000049.1:0-6754 GCA_037131855.1 bacterium | reverse complement strand
AGTAGGGGAACTCCAGCGAGACCGAGGAGAGAGTCTGAAAATAGAGATCGCGCAAAGCGCCAGCCCGCGCAGTGGGCTCCCTTTGAACCTCCCGCGCAGTTAATTCCAGGGGCGCCTCTCCTCCCGACTGGCAGCCGAGAGTGTTTCCCTTGCTGGAAAGCAGGGTGGTCAATTCCTTGACGCCCGCCTTCAGTTTTCCGATTTCCTTGGCCATTCTTTCCTCCTTACCCAGGCCTTCCAGCATCGAGGACACCCGAGTTCCGCCTGCTCCCGGCGGCTAGGGAAAGTGTATCAGAACACGCTGCCGCGAGCTGTCTACTTGCCGCGGGCTGTCTTGCTGACGCGGGCTGTCTTGGGGGGCGGGTTTGAAACCCGCCCCTACGCGGGCTGCATACCGCCCGGCGCCTTCGATTTTATGGCTTTTTCGAGGCTACCCCACCTTCACCAACTGGTAGCGTTGCTGGCCTAAGCCGATCCGCTCGGCGTGATCCAAGCAAGCTTGCCAGCGCGTCTTGGGGTGAAGCGCGGTGAACTTGTCCCCTCCATCTTTCCATCCAGCCTCGAACAGGGCGCTATCAGGCAGAGGGGGCGCCTGGTTCACCAAGTCGACTCCTGCTCGGTCCAGGGCGACCGGATCAGCGGAAGCCAAAAAGCCGAGATCAGACACGATTGGCCGATCATTCAGATCCCAGCAATCGCAGTTTGGGGAGATATCCAATAGGAAACTGAAGTGGAAGTGTGGCTTTCCATGCACTGCCGCAAGAGCGTATTCAGCTACTTTCTGGCAAGCCACTTCCGCCGATTCGTCCCAGATCACCTGGGCAGCGCTGAAACGGCAGAGGGCAACGCACTGTCCGCAGCCTACGCATCGATCGTATTGAATCTCCGCCTTCCTGGCTTTGTTCAGGCGTAGGGCGTCATGCGCACAGGCGCGAATGCAGACCATGCAAGCTGTACAGTTTTTCTCCACGATGCGCGGTTTGGAGGCGGAATGCATCTCCAACTTTCCACCGCGCGATCCGCAGCCCATCCCGAGGTTTTTCAGGGCGCCCCCGAAGCCAGTCATCTCGTGCCCCTTGAAGTGGGTCACGCTGATCAAGACATCGGCATCAACGATGGCTGAGCCGATCTTTGGGGCTTCACAATGGGGCAAATGAAGGGGGATCTGGCGGTACTCGGTACCCTTCAACCCGTCACCGATAATCACGTTGCAGCCCACGGCCAGGCGGTTGAAGCCGTTCTCTTCGGCTGCCTGGAGATGGTCCACAGCATTAGTCCGGCGGCCCGAGTAGAGGGTGCTGCAATCGGTCAGGAATGGCGATCCGCCACCTTCTCGAACCAGCTTGACAAGGACCGCGAGATAGTTGGGGCGAAGGTAGGCCAAATTGCCCGGCTCGCCGAAATGCACTTTCAGAGCCACCAACTTTCGTTGAAAGTTGATCTTCTGGAGGCCGGCTTGCACAGCCAGCTCACCTAATTTGTCCAACAACCCCTTTCCTTGTTTTGTTCGCAGATCGCTGAAGTAGACTGGGGATGCCTCTTTGGCTGTTTCCATCGTTCCTCCTTGCCGGGATGTGTCTTCATCATAGGACGGAGCCAGGCTTTCGTCTAATCCCTTCCTGCGAGGCGAGGAACTTCTCAGCGTTGCAGGTCTCCCTGCAGTTGGGGGGTGATTCCCTGGCGATACTTCTCCAGCGAGAGGCCGTAGGCGAACTGGAAGAAACGAGCCGCCTCCTCCTGCAAATCCAGGGTGGCGTACTGCTCGGGGGCGAGCTGCTTGGCCACCCACAGTTGCCCCAGGATCCAGCGCGGATCGGCCTGGTCCCAGGAGACAAAATCTCCGGGGAAACCCAAGAAGTGATTCTCCCGCACGGCGCGCAATTCTTTCCACTCCACGCTCTGGGCTAGATTGGCTGAAGTCGCCGCGGAGTCTCCCTGGTAATCGACGAGAAAAATGAAATCGGGATCCCAGGCAGCTACTTGCTCCAGGTTTACCACAGCATATCCGCCTTTGTCGGACGCCTCCTTCCAGACCGCCAGGCCGCCGGCTCGCTCCACCATCAGGGTTTGAATCCATCCGGCAGGGGGCACGAGGATGGCCGCACTGCCGCCCTTGACAGTGACCTGGGCGAGCAGGACGCGGGGCAACTTGACAGCCCCCGGCAGGGTGTCCTGTACTGACAAAGTGGTCGCGCCTTGTGCGACCTCCTCCATCGAAGCCTGATAGTACTTGATCAGCTCGTTGGCCCTTGCCGTCTCGCCGAAGGCTTGGCCGAGGATGGCCAGATCACGCAAAAACTGTTCGGGCGTCTCCAAATCCAGGTAAAGGGTTTTCAGACCGAGGGTTTCGATCGATTGACCCAGCTTGGAGGCTGAGTAGGATTTCAGGAGAACCAGGTCCGGACGGGCTGCAGCAATCGGTTCAGCCCCACCGTCCCCGGCTAGAACAGTGACATTGGAAAAAGAGGGTTCCACTAGAGGGAGAAAGCCTTCGCTGCCGGCCTGCCCGCTCCCTGCTGCCACCAAGTGTTGTCTTGCCTCGGGGAAGAGAAAGATCGCATCCAGCAGCATGGTAACGCCTTTTCCGGCTGCCACCAGCCGTTGCGGTGGAGCCGGCAGATCCACCTGCCTGCCAAGGGCATCAGTCAGGGAGATGGCCGAGGCGGAAGAAGGTGCGGCTGGCGCTGGCTGTCCGCACGAAGAGAGGCAGACCGCCAGGAGGAGGACAATCAGTCCGGCGACTGCATATGTAGGGGCGGGTTTGAAACCCGCCCTTGCGGCAACTGGACAGCCCCCGGCAGGGTGCTCCATTGATTTGCTTCGCATCTTGGGTTTACACTTTATTGGCATATTTATAGTCTTTATTATATCTAACGAAATGCCAAACGCAAGAAATGGAAGGAGACTATAATGCAAGGCAAACGACAGGAGGAAGCCATGCTGAAGGTGATCACCGCCTCTCTTGCCAAGAAGCGTTTACTGGAATTGCTTGATGAGGTGCAGCAGGCGCCACTCTTGATTACTCGTTCCGGCCAACCGGCGGCTGTGATCCTCTCGGCCGAGGAGTACGAAGCTTTGATGGAAACGGTGAAGTTCCTCGCTTACCCCTGCCTCGCCCAGGCCGATCCCCCTTGGAAGAACGACGCGTCGTCCTCTTAAATGGGGTCGCCCTGGATTTCCAGACCCAGGGGATCCGCGCCCGGTGGTCCGACGGTAGGGAGGTTATCTTCCCCTACTCTCGGCCTGGCTTCTTCGCTTCTTTGCTGGTGTTGGCCGCCCGCGAGGAAGACACGCGGCGCATCGCCGCAACGCTGGATGCCTACCGCCAGTTGCAGCAGATCCGCGAGCAGATCGTCCTGGCTGGCCCATCCTTGGACCCCTCCCCCTTCCGCGGAGAATCAGCCCTCAAATGGATCGTAGCCAAATACCCAGCGGATCTTTTGCCGACCTCTTTGAAAGATGGTCTCCGCGCCTTGAGCAACCGCTCCGGGCTGGTCATCCTGGCTCTGGCCAACCGAGCGCCATTGTCCGCAGCTTCCCTGCATTCGCTGTTGGAGGCAGCCACCCATCTTCCCGGGCGAATCGCTGTTCCTGTCTCCAGAGGGGAACGCACCCACCCACTCGTCTTCACACGCCAGGTCGTTCCGTCGCTGTTGCATGTGCGCAAAGAAAAGGGACTGCTCTATTTTGTCAAACGGCTGGGGGTAGAGGTTCCCCTTGGCGACCCGCAAAGTCAGTAGTTGAGTAATCAAGTATTTCAGTAGTTGAGTAGAATCAAGATTTAGTATTTACTAGATCACTTAACCACTAGATCACTTAACCACTTAAGACGGGTTAGGGCATCAATCGCATGACCAGGGCGTCGTCGCTTCCCTCGCGGGAGCGACTGCCCGCTGCCACAATTCGCCCGTCCGCCTGCAGGGATAGCGCATAGGCCCAATCATCGCCCTGCTCGGGGCCGGCGAAGGCCATCGTCCCTTGGCGGCCGAAAGAGAGGTCGGACTTGCCTCTAGAGGAGAAGCGCAAAACCAAGGCATCCTTGAGACCATCCTGTTGCGGCCCTCCCCCCCTGGCTCCAACGACCAGGATCCTCCCGTCAGCCTGCACAGCGACACCCTGCGCCACATCATAGACATCCTCCGGACTGCCGAAAAGCACCACTCCGGCTTGCCCGAAGGAGCTGTCCAACTGCCCGGACCCAGTGTAGCGGAGCAGCAGAATATCCTGGCCGCGCGGTCCGGAGGTGAAACCAGCTGCCAGGATCTTGCCGTCCGGCTGCAAGGTCAGGGCGTTGCCACAGTCGGCGCCTTGACTGGGGCCATCGTACAAGGCTGCGCCGCCCGCGGCGAAAAACGGGTCGAGCGCCCCCTGCGGCGTGAAGCGCAAGAGCAAGAGGTCGGCCTGTCCTGCGCGGGTCGTCGATCCCGCCAAGAGGATCTTCCCGTCCGCTTGCAAAGCGAGAGCAAGGCCTTGGTCGGCCCCTCCTTCGGCGCTGCTGTAATAGGCCAGCCCTTTGGAGGCAAAGCTGGGGTCGAGCTTTCCGTCAAAAGTAAAGCGCAGGATCAGCGCATCGAGATTGGCGGCAGTGCCGCCCTCCCCTGCGACGACGATCTTCCCATCGGCCTGTACAGCCACAGCCCGTCCGATCTCCTGCGTCTCCTCCCCCCCCGAATAGACCGCTACTCCGGTCTTTCCAAAGGAGGGGTCGAGCGTTCCGTCCGGAAGGAAGCGAAGCAACAGAAGATCTTGGTCCCGGCCGTTGGAGGCGGCGCCCGTTACCAAGATCTTCCCGTCTGCCTGCAAGGCAACGCCATAAGCGCAGTCCTGCCCATTGGCTGCTGTCCCATAAATGACTGCCCCGCCCTGGCCAAACGAGCTGTCCAATCGGCCTTCACTGGTATAGCGCAGGAGAAGAAGATCCTCGTCGCCACCGCTGTAGGTGGAACCCGCGACCAGCACGCGGCCCTCCTTGGACAGTGCCATGGCGTAGGCTCGATCCCCTCCGCTGGCTGATCCGTTGTAGAGGGTGAACCCATCCGGGGCATTGAAGGAGTTGTCCAGAAGACCGCCCGGTTGCTCGAGGGGGTTCCCGCAACTGCACACAAAGAGCAGCATGACCGCGAGGGTGAGCAGGATAAGTCGGTTGACCATGGTTCGATTCCTCCTCGTTGAATCCCCTCGTTGACGAGGGTAGGTTTCCCCCATCATAGCAAGAGAAGGGTAAGGAGCTGCAACTGCCTTGCGGTGGAGCTATGGATGGATAGGGGAAGAAAGAGCAATCAGGTGATTCCGCCGGTCGTCATGTCCCGGCATTGAGCTGTTGGAAGAGTTCCAGGGCCAAGGCCGGGGTAGGGGCAATTGCCAGTTTAAGTTCCTCCCCTTGGCGATCAAGGATTGCCGTAACTCCCGCGCCTTGTTGTATGGTGGCTGATCCATCCTGGCTGGCGACCCCTGGGAAGCGATCCGCAAGCCAACGCTCCAGAGCCAAACGAGCTTCCTGGGCGTCTTTCGCGCTGTCCCAGCGGCTGCTCAGCAAGAAAGACTGCCGGCTTCCCTCCTCCCATAATTGGTAGCGGCAACCGCCCCACCCAGCGGCTGCCAGGTCTGCCTCCTCACTGGGGAGCAAAGTGCGAAACCAGGCGGCAAAGTCGAACTCCCCCAGTGCATTCTCATACACCAGTCGCCAATCGGCGAGAGCTGGAGGGGAAGAGGTCAGGGAAACAGGCAAGGGAGGGTCGTTTCCCTGGATGTACTTCAGGGGATGGAGGATCTGTTCGGTGGAAGTGGGAGGCTCCTTGTAGGCCTTATCGACGGCAGTCCACCCCCCTTCCTGGTAGAGCGTCTGGACGAAAAGAAGCCCGGCTTGGTAGGGGAAAAGGAGTGAATCGCGAATGTAGGGTGGCGCCGCATCCAACTGGCTGCTGTCTTGAGAGATGCCGGCTGCCAGAAGGCTCAGAAGCGACCCCCAGCCCTGCTCTTCCTGGGTCAAGTAAAGCGTCTCCCCCAAGCTGGCATCTCCTTCGATCAGGCAGTCCACGGCAGTTGCCGTATCGTCATCTGCGGACCATTTTGGCTCATCGAAGCGCAGCAGATTAAAGTGCTGATCGGTCAGTCCATGGACTAGCTCGTGAGCGACGACGATTCTTTCCTGGTCAAGGACAGCCCAATTTTCTAGATCTCCGGCCGCCCCAACGTTGCCCCCGCTTCGGTCGACCAAATAAAGCCGGCCTTCCTGGGGATCATAGAAACCGAGGATCTGCTCCCCGTAGAGCCGATCCATCAATGCTTGCAGGTTCTCCCCGGCTGGAAGCAGGCCTAGGAATCTCAACACTTTCTCAGCAGCGAGGGTCTCCGCCGGATTAGCTTCTTGCTCGTTGATCTCGGCTAATTTGGCTTCCAATTGCTGGGAATCAAGGGTTTCGAAGGGGATCGGCCGCAATAAGTCAAGCTGCCGGACGGCAGCCACCTCCTCAGCCATGCGCGGAATATCGAGCGGCGCAGGGGTCTTGAAAAGGCCGGATAGGTCAACTGAGCAGGCGCTCAAGGCGATAGCCGCCAGAAGAAGAAGGGGAACCCATTTGCGCATAGACAAACCTCCAGGGCGCCTTGCCTGCAGCGCCATCTTCATTATATCGGTTCCTTCTCATTTCAAGTGGGTAATCTATCAGCCTAGCAGTTAAGTGGCTAAGTAGTTACTAAACCACTAAACCACTTGATCACTAAACCACTTGATCACTTGATCACTTAACTACTT
>JBAXQG010000048.1:0-6785 GCA_037131855.1 bacterium | reverse complement strand
TGCCGCACTGGGGTGCGGCGGTCCCAGGAATATGGTTTACGCAGGATTGGTTCTCGTAGGGGCGGGTTTTAAACCCGCCCAAGCACGGGCTGATTATCTCCGCGATAATGTTAGGTGGGGGCAGCAGAGACTAAAGAGATGAGAAAATGCGGGGGCATCTTTCCGCAAAGAGAGCAGGCAAACGGTCGATTGCGATGCCCAGAATGTTTCAAAGTGACAATCCAGGCATTTCGCGAGTCGGCATAACTATCAAGTTGCACCGGCACCTTCGTTCCAAGCAATCAAGCCGATGATTGTTTCTTATGGCGTTTTACATTATAATAAAGAACGGAAGACAAGGGTGGTTGCACGCGGCAACCACATATCTTTTCTTCTTGGGTTAGGGCCCAAACCCTAGCCCATTTTATATGCCTATTCGTCTCGCGAAAAGGGGAATATGGCGGCCTGGTGCGCCAAGGATCGCCAAACCAGAAATCCCAAGCCAAGCAAACTCAGCAGCAAACCCAACGAAAACATCCAACTTCGACGATTCATCTTTCCCTCCTATGTTTTCTCTTCTCGGGCAAAAGGAAGGCCCAGCGCTGCCGGCGCCCCCAGATGCCGTCTCGCTGTCTCCCGCGTGGCAAAGACCAAGACCAGAATGGTGGCCACGTATGGGGTCATGTTCAGGAAGAAGGACGGTACGGCCAACCCTAAAGCTTGCGCTCTGAATTGCACCGCATCGACCAAGCCGAAGAGGTAGGAACCCAGCAACGCCTTGAAAGGATCCCAGGAAGCGAAGATAACCAGAGCGATGGCGATCCACCCGCGACCGGCCACCATGTTCTCCAGCCAGACAGGGGTATAGGCAAGGGATAAATACGCTCCACCGAGGCCAGCCAGGCAACCGCCCAAAAAGGTGTAGAGATAGCGGATCCCGGATACGCTGATCCCCATGGCGTCAGCCGTGGCGGGATTCTCTCCCACTGCCCGCATGTGCAGGCCGGGGCGGGTGCGGTAGATCCAAAAGGATAGGATGGGGATCAACAGATAGGAGATGTAGACAAGCGCATCTTGGTGAAAGAAGACTTCCCCAATAAAAGGGATCTGCGAGAGGAACGGAAAGTCAAAGGGGCGAAAATAGCTGGAGATCGGAACACCGATCACTACTTTGCCGAGAAAGCCGGAGAGGCCCATGCCGAACATGGTCAAAGCCAAGCCGCTGACGACTTGCTGCGCTCGCAGGGTGATCGTCAGGAAGGCATGTATCATGGCCAGGAGACCCCCTGAAATGATCGCTGCCAAGACCCCCAGCCAGGGGTCGTTGCTCATCGAACAAATCAGGAAGCCGGTCAGGGCGCCGATCAGCATCATCCCTTCCAATCCAAGATTGAGGATGCCGGTCCGTTCGGCCAGGATTTCGCCGAGGGTAGCGTAGAGAATCGGCGTACCGGCTTTGATCGCCGCGGCGAGGGTGGCGAGAACAATTTCCCAGGTCATGCCCGGCTCCTTTTCCAGCGAAGACTGTAACGCGTCAAAATATCACCGCCCAAGAGCAGGAAAAGAATCAATCCCTGAAGGATCAGTACAAGCGAATCGGAAAGGCCAAAGGCTCTCAGGGAGTATCCCCCCACCAGCAGTCCGCCAAAGAGGAAAGAGACGGCGATGGTCAGCCAGGGATTGAAGCGGGCCAGCCAGGCGATAATAATGGCGGTGTACCCGAATCCTGGCGAGATGGCTGGTTGGAGCCGGTGAATGACGCCGGAGACCTCGCCCATCCCGGCCAGACCAGCCAGACCGCCGGAGATGGCGAAGACCAGGAGAATGGTGCCGGGGATGTTCATGCCGGCGTAGCGAGCGGCTTGGGGGTTCTCCCCGATGATGCGAATCTCGTAGCCTACTCGGGTAGATTTCAGTAGAAAGTAAAGGAAGAGAGCGGCCAGCACAGCAAAAGCCAAGCCAAGGTGAATCCTGGTTCCGGCCAAAGTTGGAAGCCAGGCTCCTTCCCCGAAGGGGGCTGTGTAGGGGAAACCATACCCGAGAGGGTCTTTCCATGGGCCATAGATCCAATACTGAAACCAAAGGATCGCCACATAGTTGAGCAGCAGGGAAGTGATGATCTCATTGACGTTGAGTTTTGCTTTCAGAAATCCCGGGATCAATCCCCAAAGCGCGCCGCCCACCAGAGAGGCCAGTACCATCAAGGGAATCAACCACCAGCCTTGTCCCTGCGGGAAAGCCAGGGCGATCCCTCCAGCAGCGAAGGCGCCCATGTACAGTTGCCCTTCCGCGCCGATGTTCCAAAGGGTGGCGCGAAAGGCGATCCCTACGCCCAGGCTGCAAAGGATCAGCGGGATCGTTTTCACCATCGTCTCGGAAAGAGCATAACCCGAGCCGAAGGCGCCCACGAACATCTCGCGGTAGGCTTCCCAGGGGTTTGTTCCAGAGAGTGCGATGATGATTGCCCCTATCAGCAAGGCCAGGATGATGGCCAGCAATGGCACCAACGCTGAAAGCAAACGAGAGGATTGCGCGCGCTTTTCCAGAAAGATGCTCATGCTTGGGCCCCGATCCCCGCTGGCGCAGGTTGTTGAGTCTCGCCCTTTTTCCCAGCCATCATCAAGCCAATGGTCTCAATCTGATCTGCCTCGGCGGGGACTTCCCCCATGAACTTTCCTTCATAGATCACATCGATTCGATCAGAGAGCGCTAGAAGCTCATCCAGATCCTCGGAGATGAGGAGGATCGCGGCTCCTTTGCTTCGCTGCTCCAAGAGCATCTGGTGTACGTCCTCAGTGGCCCCAACGTCTAAACCGCGGGTCGGATGGACAGCGATCATCAGCTCGGAGAAAGTGGCGATTTCCCTGGCCAGAATCAACTTCTGCACGTTTCCCCCGGAAAGAAGTTTCACCGGCGTCTCCAAGCTGGGGGTGGAGATCTGGAACTGCTTGACCAGCTTTGCAGCGAACTCGCGGATGCGGCCCAAGTTGAGCAGGGGGCCGTTTTTGAAGGGTTCGACGCGGTAGCACTTCAGCATCAAGTTATCGAGCACGCAGAGGTTAGGCGCTGTTCCGGTACCCTTGCGGTCTTCTGGAATGTGCGCCACCCCTTGGTCAATTACCTGGCGCGGACTGTTGTTGGTGACATCTTTTCCGTTGACCAGCACTTTCCCACTGGTAGCTGGCCGCAAGCCGGTGATCACCTCCGCCAACTCCCGCTGGCCGTTTCCGGCTACTCCGGCGATCCCGACAATCTCTTTTGATCGAACCGAGAGGCTGATATCGCGCAGAGCCGGGAGCCCTTTGTCGGAGAGGGCATGGAGATTGTTGAAAGAAAGGACTTCGTCGCCTGGAATTGACTTTTCTTTGTGCAACTCAAAGAGCATTTCCCGTCCCACCATCAAACGCGCCAGCTCGGTGGGATTGGTGTCTTTGGTGTTGACTGTGGCGATGCGCTTTCCTTTGCGCATGACGCTGATCCGGTCGGAAAGGGCCATCACCTCTTCCAGCTTATGACTGATGATGACAAGCGTATGGCCGGCCTTGGCCATCTGCCGAAGGGTCACAAAGAGTTCCCGCACTTCTTGGGGAGTCAAGACGGCGGTCGGTTCATCCAGAATGAGAATCTTCGCCCCGCGATAAAGGGATTTGAGGATCTCCACCCGCTGCTGCTCGCCCACTGACAATTGCCAGATCTTGGCGTGAGGGTCCACTTGAATGCCGAAGGATTGGGCTACTGTCCCCACTTCCGCCTCCAGTTTGCGCTCGTTGAGGAGGAAGCGTGGCTTATTGAGCCCAAGGGTAACATTTTCGGCCACCGAATAAGGCACCACCAGCATAAAATGCTGGTGTACCATCCCGATCCCGGCGCGGATCGCGTCTCGCGGCGAGCGGATCAGCGCTTTTTCCCCATCGATTAGAATGGTCCCGGCATCCGGGCTGTAGATCCCAGCCAGGACGCACATCAAGGTTGTCTTCCCGGCGCCGTTCTCTCCAAGAAGGGCGTGGATCTCCCCCTCGCGAATGTCCAAATCCACGCCATCGTTGGCGATTACTCCGGGGAAACGCTTGAAGATCCCCTCCATGCGCACCTTCTCGTTCAAGGCTTTCTCCTTTGTTTCGATCCGCTGCGGGAAGATGTTTTCTCCCCGCAGCGGAAAAGGAATCGCGACTCGAGAAGCGGACTAACTGCCGCTTGGGATCTGACCGTTGACGCCCTCAACGAACCACATCATGTTGAGGATCTCATCTTTGGTCATTTTCACGCCCGCTGCTACCTTGACAGCGCCGGTTTGGTCATTCAAGGGACCGGCAAAGATGGAGAAGATGTCGAATGTTCCGGCCATTACCTCCGCCTTCTTGGCTTCCACCAATGCCTTGACATCGGCTGGAACAAAGTTGGCGAGGGGAGTCAGGCTAACCATACCGTCCTTCATCCCTCCCCAGTACTGCTCGGTTTTCCAAGTGCCGGCCATGATCTTCTTGACGGCATCGACGTAGTAGATTCCCCAGTTCCAGACGGGGCAAGTGATCACTGCCTTGGGGGCGAACTTGGCCATGTCAGAGTCGTAGCCGACGCCGTACTTCCCGGCCGCTTCAGCCGCTTGCTGCGGGCCAGGGGTGTCCTGGTGCTGGGCAATGACGTCACAGCCGGTGTCCAGCAGTCCTTCCGCCGCCTGCCGCTCCTTGGCAGGGTCATACCAGGTGTTGGTCCAGACGACGTTGACTGTCGCCGCTGGGTTAACAGCGCGAACGCCGAGAGTGAAGGCGTTGATCCCGCGGATCACTTCAGGGATCGGGAACGCTGCCACATAGCCCAGTTTATTGGTCTTGGTCATCTTGCCCGCGGCCATGCCGGAAAGATAGCGAGGCTCTTCAATTTTACCGAAATAGGTGTCCACGTTGGCCGCTGTTTTGTAGCCGGAGCAATGCAGGAAGACGGTATTGGGAAAGTCCTTGGCCACTTCGATGGTCGGGTCCATATAACCGAAGGAAGTGGTGACAATTACGTTGAACCCCTGCTGGGCGTAATCACGGATCACCTTGGTGGAATCAGCTCCTTCTGGAACCGATTCAATGTACTTGGCATCGATGCCGGGCACATTTTGCACCAACATCAGGCGTCCTTGCTCGTGCTCATAGGTCCATCCGCCATCTCCAATAGGTCCGATGTAGATGAAAGCGACACGGAACTTCGGCGTGGGGGTAGGTGTCGGCGTAGGCGTGGGGGTCGGCGTAGGAGTCGGAGTTGGGCTGCTGGTCGGCGTTGGCGTGGGGGTCGGCGTGCTCGGCTGAACCGGCGCGCAGGAGGTCACCAACAAGGCCAAGAGGGCCAGGGTGGCGATAGTCATGAAAAAGAACTTCTTACTCATTTTACTCTCCTTCCTTCTTCCAAAAGTGCGAGCACCATTCTAGCGGATTTTCCTCCCTCCGCTATAAAACGGGTGCATGGCGCCATGATCGTATTTCGCCCCGCCGCAGGCTAATTTCGCGCCGCAACGGGCTGCAAAGTGCCTCTATTCAACACCATCCTTTCAATCCAACCGGTCGTTGCGCTCACCCTGCGTTTACAGTCGCCTCCAAAGCTTTTGAGCCAACTCGCGAGAATGCGCCGCTATTTCACCCTCATCCAAGGTAAGCAATTTCCGCTCCTTCATCAGAAATTCACCGCCCACCATGGTGGAATCGACGTGCCGAGAGGACAGCGCGAAGAAGAGATGTCCCAGAAAGGTCTCTCGGTCGAAAGGAGTAGGCGGCGAGTAGTCCAGCACCACCAGGTCGGCATATCCACCCGGCGTCAGGATTCCAATCGGATGCGGAAAGAAACGGGCGAAAATGCGCGGGTTGTTGGCCAAATAGAGGGTGGAGATATCTCCCCAACCTTGACGAGGGTCGCCTGTGGCATGCTTCTCCAAGAGGAAAGCGAGCCGCAGCTCCGCGAAAAGGTCGCTGGACATTCCATCCGTCCCCAACCCTACCAGAATCCCTCGTTGGATCATGGCCGGAATCGGTGTGTAACCTACGGCGTTGTTCATGTTGGAGGAAGGGTTGTGAGCAACCATTGTTCCAGTCTCTTCCAAGAGATCCAGCTCTCGCTCCTCCAGATGAATGCAATGAGCCGCCAAGGTCTGCGGGCCGAGGATGCCAAAGTCGTTCAGTCGCTCGATGACGCGTCTTCCGGAACGGCGCAGGCTGTCCTCGACATCCTCGACACCCTCGGCAGCATGGATGTGGAAACCGCTCTCCAGGGTCTGGGCCAACTCCTGGGCTCGCTCCAAGGTCTGGTTGGAAAGGGTTAAAGAGGCATGCAAGCCGAAAGTGGCTCGCAGAGTTGGGGAGTCCTCCCGGCGCGTCGCGGCGATAAAGGAGGCGTTCTCTTCCAATCCTTCCTGGGCAATCCTGGAGCCATCCCGGTCGGAGACCTCGTAGCAAAGGCAAGCGCGAAGGCCGGTTTCCTTCACTGCCCTGGCGATCGTCTGGAGGCTGCCGGGCACGGCGCCCGGGCTGGCATGATGGTCTAGAAGGGCCGTGGTTCCCGAACGAATGCACTCGACCAAGGGAACCAAGGCGGAAACGTAGATGTCCTCCAGGGTAAGGGCTTTATCCAGCTTCCACCACAGCCGCTCCAGGATTTCCCCGAATCTCGCCGGCGCTTCCCCGGAAAGGCTGATCCCGCGAGCAAAGGTGGAGTAGAGGTGGTGGTGGGCGCAAGTCATTCCAGGAATGATCGCTTTGCCCCCGGTATCGTAACGCTCCTCCTTGGGATATCGAAGGAGAAGTTCGCCAAATGGCGCCACCTCCTGTACC
>JBAXQG010000047.1:0-6808 GCA_037131855.1 bacterium | reverse complement strand
ATCCGCGAAGGCGGCCGAACGATCGGCGCCGGCGTGGTCACCAAGATCATCGAGTAGAGGGAAATGGCGCAAAAGATCCGTATCAAGCTGAAAGCGTTCGACAACACCATCCTCGATTCTGCCACAAGCAAGATCGTGGAGACAGCCAAACGCACTGGAGCCCGCATCTCCGGCCCGGTGCCGCTACCCACGGCCAAGTCCATGTATTGCGTGAACCGGTCTCCGCATGTGGATAAGAACTCGCGAGAGCAGTTCGAGATCCGTGTGCACAAGAGATTGGTCGATATCCTCGACCCCACTAACGAGACGGTCAATGCACTGATGAAGTTGGATCTCTCCGCCGGGGTGGATATCGAGATCAAGTTGTAGTCAGGAGAAGGGCATGAAATCCTTAATCGGTAGGAAAATAGGCATGACCACTTTCTTCACCAAGGACCGGGTGATTCCAGTCACGGTGATTGAGGCCGGACCATGCTATGTACTGGACCGGAAGACACTCCCACGCGATGGCTACGAAGCGCTGAAGATCGGCTTCAAGGAGACGCGAGAACGCGCACTGGTGAAACCGGTGGCCGGCGTCTGCAAGAAAGCGGGTACGGCGCCGTTGAAGATCATCCGAGAGTTCCGATTGAAAGGGAAGGAATCTGACGCCCAGATCGGGACCAAGCTGACCGTCGAATTATTCGAGTGCGGGGAGAAGGTCCGCGTACGCGGAGTAAGCAAGGGAAAAGGTTTCCAAGGGGTGATGAAGCGCCACGGCATGGCCGGCGGTCCGGCATCTCATGGTCACATGTCCCACCGGCGCATCGGCTCGATCGGTTGCCGCACTACGCCCGGCAAGATTTTCAAAGGGAAGCGGATGCCTGGCCACATGGGCTTGGAAACGATCTGCATCCGCGGCCTGGAAGTGATCCGCATCGAGGCTGAAAGGAACCTTCTGATCGTCAGGGGAAGCGTCCCCGGGCCCAATGGCGGGTTGCTGATTATCGAGGACGAAAGCAAATGAGCGAGATAAACAAAGAAAGCATATCGCCCCAGGCTGTTTTATTCGACAAGGACGGTGAGCAAACAGGCGTTCTGGAGCTGAAGAAAACCATCTTCGGGGTAGAGATCCACAAGCAACTGATGACCAAAGCGTTGAAGCGTCAACTGGCGCACAAGCGTTTGGGCACTGCCTCCACCTTGACGCGAGGATTTGTAGCCGGCGGCGGCGCCAAGCCGTGGCCGCAGAAAGGCACCGGCAATGCTCGTCAAGGAACCCGGCGCTCTCCTCTTTGGCCGGGGGGCGGAGTTATATTTGGTCCCCATCCGCGAGCTTATCGCATCGTTATGTCAGTGAAGGAGCGGCGACGGGCGATCTTCTCAGCCCTTAGCCAGAAAACAACGGAAGGCTGCCTTCTGGTCGCTGATATTGGTGGAATGGAACCAAAGACCAAGGTCATGGTAAGTGTGTTGCAGAACCTGCAATTAAAGAAGATCATGCTGCCGCGGGCAAAAGTATTGTTGGTAGTGACGCCGGAGGAACGTGGACTGATCAAAGCTTCCCGCAACATTCCCAAGGTCAAGCCGATATTGTTCTCCAACACCAATATTTTCGATGTCCTGAACTCTGATGCCATCGTCTTCACGCCGGACGCTTTGCACAAATTAGAGGAGATGTGGGGATCATGAAACACCCAACAGACATCCTGATCAAGCCGCTCCTGGTGGAGAAAGTAATGCGCGGGAACACGGATGCGCAAAAGAGTTACGCCTTCTGGGTGGCTATCGATTCCAACAAGAAAGAGATCAAGAAGGCAGTGGAGGACCAATTCAAGGTAAAAGTAAAAAAGGTCCACACAGTCATGGTTCGATCCAAGCCGAAGCGCACCCGGATGATGCCTGGGCAAACCCCGGAGCACAAGAAGGCAATCGTCACACTCCAGCCAGGAAAACGCATCGATATCCTGGAGAATCTATAGGAGCTGGTTATGAGCCTGAAAGTATATAAACCTACATCTCCCGGGATGAGATTCCGGGTTTCTTTGGGGAAGGACGGGTTGACACCCAAAAGGCCGGAGAAGTCTCTGGTTCGGCGTTTGTTGAAAGAAGCCGGCCGCAACAACCAGGGAAAGATCACTGTCCGCCATCGTGGCGGCGGCGCCAAGCGTCTCTACCGGATGATTGACTTCAAACGGAATAAAGACGGAGTCCCCGCCAAAGTGAAGGCTATTGAGTACGATCCCAACCGCTCGGCTCGATTGGCGCTCCTGCAATACGCCGACGGCGAAAAGCGCTACATCCTGGCGCCCGTGACACTGAAGGAAGGAGACACCGTTTATTCAGGCGCGGATATCGATGTCAAGCCTGGCAATTGCTTGCCGCTACGAAGCATTCCGCCTGGCACATCCATCCATAATATAGAAATCCAAGCAGGTCGAGGCGGCGTCTTGGTTCGTTCAGCGGGCAGCTCGGCCCAACTGCTGGTAAAGGAAGGGTCGAACGCTCACATTCGTCTCCCCTCCGGTGAAGTCCGCTTGATCTCTCTGGATTGCCGAGCCACCATTGGCCAACTATCCAATGTTGATCATGAGAACGTTTCCCTTGGCAAGGCCGGGCGTTCGCGTTGGCTTGGTTGGCGACCCACCGTGCGCGGTGTGGCGCAGAATCCCGTCGACCACCCGCATGGCGGCGGCGAAGGAAAGAGCCCGGTGGGGATGCCTTCGCCTCGATCCCCATGGGGTCAACCGACCTTGGGTTACAAGACGCGACGAGGCCAAAAGTATTCTGATAAATATATTGTGAAGAGGCGGAAATAATCTATGGGACGATCATTGAAAAAAGGCCCCTTTGTTGATCAGCACCTTCAAAAGAAAGTGGATGTGTTGAATCAGAAAGGGGAAAAGCGCATCATAAAAACCTGGTCGCGGCGTTCCACCGTCATGCGCAGCATGATTGGCCATACCTTCGCCGTACACAACGGCAAGGCGCACATCCCGGTCTACGTTACCGAGCTGATGGTGGGTCACAAGTTGGGCGAATTCGCCCCAACCCGCACCTTCCGCGGCCACAGCGAGCCGACCGAGCGCTCCACTGCCCTAAAATGAGGAGCTACCATGGAAGTTAGAGCCCAAGTGAAGCACATCCGAATCTCGCCGCAGAAGGTGCGTCGGGTGATGGATCTGGTGCGTGGTAAACCGGTCGAGGAAGCAGTCGCCATTTTGACCATTCTTCCTAACAAAGGAGCCCGCTTTCTCCACAAGTTAGTCAAGTCGGCCATCGCCAATGCGGAGAATAACTACGACCTGAAAACTGATTCCCTGTACATTTACCGCATCTCTGCTGATGCCGGCCCCTCGCTGCCGCGGTTTCTATCTCGCGCTCGCGGGCGGGCTGACCGGATCAAGAAACGATCCAGCCATCTGACGGTCGTAGTAAAGGAAAGAGAGGCATAGGCATGGGACAAAAGGTTCACCCCTACGGCCTACGGCTGGGCATAATATTTGACTGGCGCAGCCGTTGGTTCGCTACCAAGAAAACCTACGCGAATCAAATCAAAGAAGATTTGTCGATTCGTAAACTGATTAAGGCGCGCGTTGGCACTGCTGGAATCTCGGTGATCGAGATCGAGCGGATGGGCAATAAAGTCCGCGTCACCATCCACACTGCCAAGCCGGGGATGGTCATCGGAAAAGGCGGAACGGGGATCGATGCCCTCAAGAAAGAACTGGAAGGGTTAACCCACAAGCAAGTGCTCACCAACATCGAGGAGATTCGCTACCCGGAAGCCGATGCCCAGATCGTCGCTGAGAATGTTGCCCAGCAATTGGAAAAAAGGATATCCCACAAGCGGGCCATGAAGCAGTGCATCACCCGCGCCTTGAAGTCCGGGGCGAAGGGAATCAAGATCATGTGCAACGGACGCCTGGGTGGAGCGGACATCGCCCGCACTGAATGGTATCGGGAAGGACGCGTCCCATTGCAGACCTTGCGCGCCAACATCGAGTTCGGGATGTCTGAAGCCCTCATCAAGTTCGGACGGATCGGCATCAAAGTGTGGGTGTACAAGGGAGATGTGATTCCCGGCGTGACCACTGTAGTCAAGGAACCGCCCCGGCGTCATGGCCGCCGTGAGAGGAGCGAAGCAGCCGATGTTAATGCCTAAGCGAGTCAAATACCGCAAGACTCACTCCGGCAACCGTCGGGGCAAGGCTTACCGCGGGAACTATATCGCCTTTGGCGACTTCGGCTTGCAAGCCTTAGAGGCCGCTTGGTTGACCGCTCGCCAGATTGAGGCCGCTCGCATCGTCCTGACCCGTTCCATTTCCAAGGGCGGCAAATTGTGGATCCGCGTTTTCCCGGACAAATCGATCACCAAGCATCCCGCTGAAGCCCGCATGGGTGGAGGCAAGGGGACTCCAGAATACTGGGTGGCGGTCGTACGGCCGGGCAGAATCATTTTTGAGATCACTGGCATCACCAAAGAGACAGCACAGGCGGTGATGAAGCAGGTTGGCTATAAACTCCCCATCAAGGTACGTTTTGTGTCCCGCGAGATGGAAGAAGGAAGCGTGAAGGATGAAAACGCTCAAGCTGCGTGACCTTACTGAGGTGGAGCTGAGCCACAAATTGGCCGACTTGAAGAGCGAGCTTTTCAATTTGCGCTTTCAACTCTCGACCGGTCAATTACGCAACCCTATGCGTATCGGGGAGGTGCGGCGCGATATTGCCCGCATTTTCACCGTTTTGAAAGAGAAGGGCCCGGAGGGCTCCCCCAAGAAAGAGGCAAAAGCATGAAGCAGGTTAAGACGATTGTGGGGATCGTTCTCTCCAACAAAATGGACAAAACCATCGTTGTGGCAGTGGAGCATCGTTTTAGCCACCCCCACTACCACAAAGTGATCACTCGAACAACGAAACTGTACGCGCACGATGAGGAGCAGATCGCCAAAGTCGGCGACACCGTTTCCCTGGCTGCCTGCCATCCCCTTTCCCGCTTAAAAAGGTGGCGGATTCTGAGGGTAATCGCCAAGGATCGGCCATCTCCAGCGAGGGGTGCAGATTTCGACTCTGACCCTGTCACGTTGTCCTCCTCTTCTCCTGACGGTGAAGCGAAATGATCGGAACCTACACCCGTTTGCGGGTGGCTGACAACACAGGAGCCAAAGAAATTTTATGCGTGCGCGTCCTCGGCACCGGAAACCAGAAATACGCGCGGGTCGGCGATGTGATCGTAGGGGCGGTTAAGGAAGCCTCGCCGGGAGGTTCGGTGGTGAAAGGGTCGATCGTGCATGCTGTCGTAGTTCGCACCCGCAAGGAAACGCGCCGGAAGGACGGTTCCTTGGTGCGCTTCGACCAAAACGCTGCCGTGATCATCGATGAGGGCGGAAACCCGAAAGGGACGCGCATCTTCGGGCCGGTTTGCCGCGAGCTTCGCGACAAGGGCTACATGAAGATCATCTCGTTAGCGCCGGAGGTGGTGTAGGGTGAAAGGGAAAGATCTTACACCGATCAAGCCTCATGTTCGAAAAGGGGATTTTGTGGTCATTCTTGCCGGAGACGATAAAGGCAAGAGGGGCAAAGTGCTGAGAGTGCAACCCCGCTTGGGCAACTTGGTGGTGGAAGGCATTAATGTCGCCAAGAAAACGACCAAGCCTAGCCAGAAGATGCCTCAGGGCGGGACTGTGGAGATCGAGCAACCTCTTGATCTTTCCAAAGTGATCCTCCTTTGCCCAAACTGCAAGAAACCGTCGCGCACTTCCAGTGAAGAAACAGCCAATGGGCGGGTCCGCGTCTGCAAAAGATGTAAAGAGGTCGTCGATAAGTAATGGCAACTAAGAAAACTACTCCAATCAAAGTCCCACAGAAGAAGGGTTCGGAAAAGAAGGGTTCGGAAAAGACGGTACAGTCGGTTGTCTATCCCGGCGGCGTCATTTTGCGGGAGAAATACAGCCAGGAAGTCACTCCAGCCCTCTTAACACGTTTTGGCTATCAAAATGTGATGGAGGTTCCTCACCTAGTCAAGGTTGTAGTCAACCGTGGCGTCGGGGAAGCGATCAGCAACCCCAAAGCCCTGGAAAGCACCATCGAGGAAATCCAGTTGATCACCAACCAGAAACCCGTCGTCACCAAAGCCAAGAAATCCATCGCCTCCTTTAAGTTGCGGGCCGGGATGCGCATCGGCTGCCTGGTAACCTTGCGCGGAGCGCGGATGTATGCCTTCACCGCCAAGCTGATCGACATCGCCCTCCCTCGCATTCGCGATTTTAAGGGCGTCAGCCCTCGCGGTTTCGACGGACGCGGCAACTACACCCTCGGCTTGCGAGAGCAGCTGATCTTCCCGGAGATCGACTACGACAAGGTCGATAAAGCTCGCGGCATGAACGTCACCTTCGTGACCACGGCCAAAACTGACGAAGAGGCCCGGATGCTGCTTGAGAGCTTGGGATTTCCCTTCAGGCCCTGACGGAGGAGCGAGATGGCCAGAAAAGCAATGATCAATAAAGCAAACAAGACACCTAAGTTCGCGGTGCGCAGATACAACCGCTGTTCCCAATGCGGCAGGCCTCGTGCCTATTACCGCAAATTCGGGCTCTGCCGTATCTGCTTGAGGACACTATCGCTGCGGGGAGAGATTCCCGGAGCACGAAAGTCCAGCTGGTAGGAGGAACGATGCTGATTTCAGATCCGATTGCAGATATGCTGACACGGATCCGTAACGCCAATATGATTTATGCCGAATCGACGGAGATGCCAAGCTCCAAGATGAAGCTCGAAATGGCCCGGATCCTCAAGGAAGAGGGGTTCATCAAGGAGTTTACCTTGGATA
>JBAXQG010000046.1:0-6899 GCA_037131855.1 bacterium | reverse complement strand
GAAGCGAACGCATAGACAGAAAGAGGAGGAATCAAATGGCTGACATTCTATCCAACGAAGAAATCATCGCAGCAATCAAGCAGAAAACTATCTTAGAGGTAGCTGATTTGGCCAAGGCCTTGCAGGAAGAGTTTGGCGTATCCGCTGCAGCCCCCGTTGCCGCCGCAGCCCCCGTTGCCGCAGCCCCCCCGGTGGAAGAGCAGACCGAGTTCGATGTGATCATTGATGAGGTTGGAGCCCAGAAGATTCAGGTGCTCAAGGTCGTCCGCGAGCAGTCCGGCCTGGGCTTGAAGGAAGCCAAGGATTTGGTGGATTCGGTTCCGAAAGCTGTCAAGGAGAAAGTTTCCAAGGAAGAGGCAGCCAAGGTCAAGGTGGCATTGGAAGCCGTTGGCGCTAAAGTCACGATCAAATAGAAAACAACCTGCGATATCTATATAAAGATAAGACCCGCTTCGGCGGGTTTTTCTTTTTTTACGAGGAGTGGGGAAATTGTGGTAATAAGTGGGGACAAGTGGTATATTGTGGGGGAATTCATAGCCGGGAGAGGCCAAAATGGTCAGTGGAGAATCAGAGCACATAGTCGATGAGAAGGGCCGCATAGCCATCCCCGCTAAATTTCGGGAGGTGCTGGGCGGTTCGCTGGTTCTTTCATTAGGTTTTGAAGGATGCCTGGTTGCCTATCCACCTCATCGCTTTGCTGAAGTCAGTGAGGAATTGAACAAGCTTTCTTATCTTCGCGCCGAGACGCGCTCCTTGCAAAGGTTGATGTTGCATGGCGCGGAAGTTTGCGAGATGGATCGCCAAGGCCGTATTCTGATTCCCCCGCGGCACCGGGAATACGCTGGTATCCAACGAGATGTCGTAATCGTGGGAATGATCGACAAACTTGAAATTTGGGCAAAGGAGCGTTGGCAGCAACTCTTGGAACAGATCAAGCCCTCCTATGAGAGCCTGGCTCAAATGTTTGAGGGAATCCGCCTATGAGCCTTCCGCTCCCCTTCCACCGACCGGCAATGGTTGCTCAGTGCCTGGAATACCTCGTTTCGCAGGAGGGCGGCCTTTACCTGGACTGCACTGTCGGCGGAGGGGGACACGCCGAAGCTTTGCTGGTGCAAGCCGGCATGGCCGCTCGGTTAATCGGTTTGGATCTGGACGATCAAGCATTGACCGAAGCTGGAGTTCGCCTGGCCCCCTTTGGTGAGCGCGTGACTCTAATTGCAGCCAACTTCGCCCGCGCCGGCGAGCTTTTGGCGCGTCTTGGGGTAGGAGCAGTAGATGGTTTGCTGGCTGACTTGGGGGTTTCTTCCTGGCAATTCGACCAACGGGAGCGCGGATTCACCTTCGCTCCGGAGGCGCCCCTGGATATGCGAATGAACCAAAATGGCCAGCTCACTGCTGCCGAGATCCTCAATAGATGGCGACTTGATGAGTTGGCAGCACTCTTTCACCGAAGCGAGGTTCCTCGCAGTGATCGCTTGGCCTCGGCTGTCGTCGCTCAACGTCGCGTTGCTCCTTTCCGCACTTCGACAGACTTGTTGCGCCTATTAGAGGGGTTGGGATTGGCCAATCGACGCACTTTTCACCCTGCCACGCTAGTTTTCCAAGCTTTGCGGTTGGCTACCAACCGCGAGATGGAGAACCTGGCGCTATTGCTCAGCCAACTTCCTGCCCTGCTAAAACCGGGCGGGCGTTGCGTATTCCTCAGTTATCACTCGCTGGAAGACCGCCCCGTAAAGCAGGCCTTGCGTGAGAGGGAAGCGGACGGTTCGATGCGTATCCTTACTCACCGAGTCGTGCGCCCGTCAGAGGATGAAGTGAAATCCAATCCTCGCGCCAGGAGCGCTAAACTGAGAGCTGCGGAAAGGTCTGCTTAATTGTGAACGTTGCTGCTTTGCCAGCCACCTCAAACACCACGATTCTTACCGAAACTGGAGCCATCGTTCGGCGTTCGTCGCGCAGCTTGCTTTCTCTGACTCTTCTTTTCCTAGCCTCACTATTGTTTGTGACCCTAGTCGCGCAAGTTTATTTCGCTTGCGCCACTATCGAGAGCAAACATCGAGAGGAAATCACTCGTACCGAGGCCGCTGAATTGGAAGTCCAGGTCTTTGAATTGAAGAGCAGGTTGGAGCAACGCCTTACTCCACTAGCGGTAGAGACCTTCGCCAAGCAGCAGCTCCAGATGGATTATGCGCACGCCATCCCCCAGGTTGGCATAGTTTATTTGAAGGAAGAAGACCGCGCCTCTTTTGCACAATCAAGCTTGCCAGGCGATGGCGGCTACCCCTAAAGAATACGCTTCTCTCAACACCCGCGTTGCTTGGTTGCGGGTAATTCTCAGCGTCATCGTGGTGGTGCTTTTCGGCCGCTGCGCTTTTCTATTAGTAGTACAAGCGCCCGAATTGCGGAATCGAGTAGAGTATCAACAGTCTTCGGGCGTGGAGGTCTTGTTGCCAAGCCGCGGCAAGATTCTGGACCGCAACGGCAAAGTATTGGCTCAATCAGTGGAAACCAGCCGTATTGATATCCGCCCAGCTGCCATTCCCCCCGAGCGGCAGGAAGAAGTAGCCACCTTTCTAGCCGAGGTTAGCGGAACCCCCACTTTGGCAACCACTCTGCTTGAGAAAATCCGCGGGTCGCTTAGTCCCTTCCCCTTTCTCCGTCAAACAGATATGGCCATTGGTGAGAAAGTCCAACAAGCCCACCTCCCCGGGGTAGACGTCTTCTCTTCCCAAAAACGAGTCTACCCTTTTGGACCGTTGGCGGCGCAACTATTGGGATTCGTTCACTATGATTTCGGAAACGACCAGCGCGAAGAGCTCTTCGGTTTGGAAGGGTTGGAACGTTCATACGAGGACCAACTGCACGGGAAGAGCGGAAATGCGGTATATTTGCTTGGACCGAACGGCGAACGATTGCCGGTCGACCCGGTCGATTACACCCCCGCAATGAACGGAGATGACATTGTCTTGACCATCGACAGTGTGCTTCAGAACGTCACCGAGGATGTTCTGGAAAGAGCTGCCAAGGAGAATCAAGCCACATCCGGCAGCGCTATTGTCCTCGACGCCCGCAACGGGGAGGTGCTAGCCATGGCTTCTTACCCGGATTTCGACCCCAATGATTGGGCTGTTGCTTCCCCAACGCAATACAAGAACAACGCCACCCAGTTTGTCTACGAGCCGGGCTCAGTCTTCAAGTTCGTAGTGGGGGCGGCAGCGCTGGAGGAAGGGGTGATCACGCCGTCCCTGGTAATTCGTGATGACGGGCCCATCGAGGTGAGTGGTTGGACCTTTGCCTGTCCTTCCGAGTTCGGCGGTCCGCATGGCGAGCAGGATCTCTACAATCTCTTCAAGAACTCCTGCAATGTTGGTTTCATTCAGGTCGGCCAACTGTTGGGGGAAGAGCGACTGCGACGTTATGCCAACCTCTTTGGCATTGGCCGTCCCTGCGGGTTGGAAGTCCCCCAAGCGCAAGGCCAGTTGCCCCCCACTGAGGACTGGTACGATGTCCTGCTAGCAACGGCTTCCTTCGGGTACGGATTTTACTCCACCCCGCTGCAAATCGCCGGAGCTTTTCAGGCGGTAGCCAACGATGGGCGCTACGTGCCGCCCCACCTGGTAAAGGAGATCCGCGATGAGACGGGCAAGGTGGTGTACAGCGGTGAGAGCGTCTCGACGCGCCAGGTAATCTCCCAGAAGACTGCTATCCAGTTGCGTGAGGCATTGAAGGGAGTGGTTGAGGCCAAGGTTCCGGATTCCTTGAAGCCTTATGGCGTGGTGGGGAAAACCGGCACCGCTGTCGTTTATCGTGAAGGAGAAGCAACTACCTTGAACAACACCACTTTCGTCGGCGCTTTCCCAGCCGACAGCCCGCGCATCGTCATTATGGTCAACGTCAACGAACCGCAGGTCGAGTTCGCCTACGCAGTGCGAGTCTGTGTGCCAATCTTCATGGAGATTGCCGGAAAAATCGTCGATATTCTCCGCCTCCCTCCCCCATGAGAGCGCGGGAGCTGCTTCCTTTATTTCCCTGGATGTCCGTTCGAGGCGAACTAGATCGCGAGATTAGCGGCTGCGCCTCAGACTCGCGCAGCGTTGCTCCGGGTGACCTCTTCATCTGTTTTAAGGGCGAACGCAGTGACGGCCACGACTACGCACTGGAGGCGCTTCAGCGCGGCGCTGTGGCCGTGGCAGGGGAAAATGAGCTGGAGTTGCCGTCTGAAGTACCCTACTTCCGCGCCGCTGATAGCCGCACCTTAGCCGGTCCACTGGCTTCGCTCCTCTACGGCGAGCCCTCCAAGAAGCTCCGTTGCATCGGCGTCACCGGAACCAGCGGGAAGACTACGACTACCTACTTTATACGCGAGGGTTTGCGGTTTTGCGGTTTTACTGCGGAATTGATCGGATCCCTCAACCCCACTCCCGAGCACCCGTTCTTCACCACACCCGAGGCCCCTGCTCTGCAAAAACAACTGTCTAAGATGGCGGCGGGAGGGGTTCAGATGGCGATACTGGAGGTCTCCTCCCACGCCGTCCATTTCCAGCGCATCGGAGGGGTCCGCTTTGCTGCCGCCTTATTAACCAATCTCTACCGCGACCACCTTGAGCTGCATGGCAGCGAGGAGGCTTACGCTCAGGTGAAGCTCTCTTTTCTTCAATCAGTCGGCGCCGCAGGCGGGGCAGTGCTGCTGAACCTGGACTTCCCCAAGAGCGATTATTTCCAAGAGGGTTGCGCCGGCATGGCTCGCACCTTCTCGATGGAACGCGTTGCTGAAAGAGCGGGTTCGAAACCAGCCCTTGCGCGTGCTGCCGACTTCCCGGCTCGCATTCTGGAAGAATCAGCCACCGGCAGCCTGGTAGAGATCACGCTGCCGCGGGCTATGAACTCTCCCACGGGATCGCTGGTGATGCATGTAAACTTGCCTGGGCGGGTCAACATGGCCAACGCTTTGGGCGCCTTCGCCGTTCTAGCGGTCCTGGGAATGGACCCAGTTGCGATTGTCGAAGGGATAAGCCGATTGCGGGAGATTCCCGGCCGGTATTCGATGAGTCGCACCGCGCGAGGCATACAGGTATTGATTGACTACGCTCATACCCCGATCGCCCTCAGTCAGATGTTAACTTTCGCCCGCTCCCAAGGGGAGAGGGTATTGTTGGTTTTCGGTTGCGTAGGGGCGGGAGACCGCGGCAAGCGGCCTTTGATGGGACAAATCGCAGCTCAAGGCGCAGACCGAGTTTACCTCACCACCGATGACCCACGTGGCGAGGATCCAGCTCGCATCACGGCCGATGCTGAGCCCGGCCTTCGCTCGGGTGGGAAGTGTCCCGGTCGTGACTATTTTCTGATCCTCGACCGGCGCCAAGCGATCGCCCAAGCCTTTGCCGACAGCCGAGAGGGCGACCTGGTGGTGATCGCCGGTCGCGGCCACGAAACGGTGCAGCGCTTTGGCAACGAGCTGGTCCATCTCAACGACGAGGAGGAGGTGGCGCGGTGGAGCTAACCCTAGCGGAGATCGCCGGCATAAGTGGCGGGACGCTGCATGGTTTGGGGGGTATGAAACCGCGAGCCTTGGCTCTCGACTCCCGTCTGGTGGAAGAGGGGGATCTCTTCGCCGCTCTGCGCGGAGAGCGCACTGACGGCCACCTTTTTTTGAATCAAGCCAGACAAAGGGGAGCTATGGCAGCGCTGGTCGAGGAGACGACCTCGGTGAGGCCGGAAGGGCTAGCCTTGATCATCGTTCCTTCCTGCCCAGACGCTTTGCTCAGCTTGGCGACTGCACTGCGCGACCGATTTAAGGGACCAGTGGTGGCCATTACCGGGACGGCTGGCAAGACCACGACCAAAGAGATGGTCGCTCTCTTGTTGGAATCCGCAGGTTCGGTTCTTAAAAGCGAGGGGAACTGGAACACCGAGCTGGGTCTCCCTTTAGCCCTCTCTTTTCTGACCCCGGCTCACCGCTTCCTGGTGCAGGAGGTTGGTTTGCAGAAGCCGGGCGATGTGCGACTGTTGGGCCGCCTCCTGCGGCCGACGACAGCAGTGATCACCGAGATCGGTCCCGCTCACCTGGAGTACCTCGGTTCAGTGGAGCGCATCCTGGAGGAGAAATGGGAACTGGTCCTCAGCCTTGTCCCGGGTGGTTTTGCCGTCCTCAATGCGGACAATGTCTTGCTTCGCTCGCGGAAGGGGGAGATACCCAACGCGCTATGGTACGGCCTAGAGGAGCCGGCCGATTTTCGCTCGCTAGAGATTCGGCTGGAGGGTGGAGATACATGGTTAACCGTAGCTACACCTTTTGGGGAAGGTCAATTCCGGCTCCCCTTTCAAGGAGATCATCTGCTGCGCGACTTTCTCGCCTCCCTGGCTGTTGCTCTTCCGCTGGGCCTTTCCCTGGAGCAAGCTGGGAACAGGATTGCTCACTTTCAACTGCCGCAGGGGAGGGGTTCTCTAGTGGAACGAGATGGAATAACCTGGGTAGACGATAGTTACAACGCCAACCCAACTTCAACTGAAGCTGCCCTGGCCGCTTTCTGCCGTCGCGCGACGGGGCGGCGCCTGGTAGTCTTGGGGGACATGCTGGAATTGGGCGAATCTGCTGCGACTCTTCACCGCAGTCTGGGACAATCGATTCCGGTTGGCTGCGAGTGCCTCTTTCTACTTGGGGATCTCTCGCGACATACCGCCAAGGGTGCATTGGAGAATGGCTATCCGCTAGAGAAGGTCCGCCATTTCGAGACCATGGAAAGTTTGCAGGAATCTCTCCGCTCGACCCTGCATCCGGGTGACTGGGTGCTCCTAAAAGGATCCCGGGGGATGCAATTGGAAAAAATCTTGGAAGAGGGAGCCATTGGCCCGCGCCAAGATGACAGCTCGCGCTGGCTTGATAGCCCCCGGCAACTTGA
>JBAXQG010000045.1:0-7002 GCA_037131855.1 bacterium | reverse complement strand
GCTTGGCTTATCTGCTCTTGGCAGGTTCCTTCGTAGGAGTTGGCATCGGTCTGGTCTTCCTCTTCGTAGCTGCTGTGGCTCAGATCATCGCTGGAGCGCTGGCTTACGCCCTGCCTCCTCGCCGTTAGTCAGGCGCTAGTTCATCGTAACGCGGTTTGCCGGACTTCCTGGGATTGTCAGAGTCATCTCGGCTCGGGAAAAGACGCTTGCCGGAGACCACTTCCTCAGTTCCGGCGCGAAACCAGGCTGATGTAGTAGAGCAACTGCAGCACCGCTGTGACGGCAGCAGCTACATAGGTTAAAGCGGCTGCACTGAGTACCTGCCGGGCGCCGCCAGCCTCGGTCTCCGTTTGCAAGAGGTTGGCTTGGCGCAATAATCGCAACCCCCGCCGGCTGGCATCGATCTCTACTGGCAAGGTGAGAAGCATGAAGATCACCATCAGGCCAAAGAAAGCGATTCCGACCCAGATCAACCCGGTCATGTTAAGCCAAAAACCCACCAGAATCGCAATATAGGAAACCATCGGGCTGAACTGCAACGCCGGCAGTAAGATATTCCGCATGACAATCCAGGGGGACCGAGTTTGATGTTGCTCAACGTGTCCCAACTCGTGAGCGGTGATGGCCATGGCCGCAACCGTGGGCTGGTTGGCGATTGCTTCAGAGAGGCGCACCACATTGCCACGGGGGTCATAGTGGTCACTGAGGGTTCCGGGGGTGCGCTCCAAAGGGATCGGCTTGAGGGAGGTTCGCTGAAAGAGAGCTTGCCCCACCTGGATACCGGTGAGCCCTTGGCTATTGCGTGCATTACTCCACTTGGAGACGGTCGCTTTCAGGTAGAGCTGCACCCCAAGCGAAAGGACAACGGTCGGGATGAGCACATACCACAAATACGTCGTGTCAAAAAAGAACATGGTCTTGACTCCTCTTTCGTTTTCTTGGAACTGAGCTTTCCTCGCCCTGCTCGGAGCCCAGCATCAGGCAGTCAACTTCGGTTCACGCCTTCTGCGGGGGAGGAAATTGCTTATTGGTCTGAAGTATACCAGGAGCGGCCTCCTCGTCAGCAATGCTTGCCTTTTGCCAGTCCGCCTTGCTTCGGCGCCTTCCTTTAAGGACGCTTGTTCCGCCTCAAGGACCGTGAAGTCTCCCTAGCGGATGACCACCCCCTCTCAAGGTAGACAACTCGCAGGTTGCTCAGAACGATTTGCGAGGCAATCTGCCAAGAAGTCCAAGAAACTGGAAAACCTGTGATTGATGAACAGTGAATCCTCTCGTTATACTTGGGGAACATCGATGAGAACAATCCCTTCACAAAGGAGAGGTGAACGCGTATGAGCGGAAATACTGGAATCGGTCAGCGGTTGAAAGCGCTGCGAGCGGTTGCGGGACTATCCTTGCAGGAGATGGCTCAGCATACCGGGCTCTCAGTCCCGTATTTATCTCGGGTGGAGAACGAAAAAGCCAACATCAGCATCATCAACCTTCGCCAGATCGCCAATGCGCTGGAAGTTCCATTGGCCTCTCTTTTCCTTGACGAAGTAGAGGCTTCCATCCAGCTCTCCCGCAAGGAAGAGCGACGGGCCATGATCTTGAACGTCTGCGAAGGCAAGAAATGCACCGAGGAGTGGCTCCTGATCGACCCCAAGTCGAAGTTGGAGCCCGCCCTGATTCGTCTTCCGACGGGAACCAACGGAGGCAAGCCTTTCGGCCATGAGGGATGGGAATTCATCTGGATTTTGAAGGGCGCCGTGCATTACACGGTAGGAGGTTCCGAGTTCGACCTAGATGAAGGGGATACGCTCTATTATCAAGCCATCCTTCCCCATTACTTCCGCAACGACGGTAAAAAAACAGCTGAGTTCCTGGTGGTGGCAACTCCCTGGAGTTTCTAAAAGGACAAATTCCTCTCCCCGTGGCAATGACGCCACCCAAACGAACGCTTAGCAAGGAAATCAACCGATCCAAGGACGCAATAAAGAAGTGGTGCCGAGGGGCGGAGTTGAACCGCCGACACCTTGATTTTCAGTCAAGTGCTCTACCAGCTGAGCTACCTCGGCACGAGAAGGAATTGTAGAGGGTCAGCACGGAACCGTCAACGATCCTCTTTCGGTTCAGCGCTCGGTTAAATGACTTGAGGCGCGAGAGGCCGGAAGGATGCACCTCAACGACATCAATTGTTTTCATTTGTGAAGGGGGCGGAACTCCACAGTTTGCTGAGAATCCGGCTTTTCTTGGAAAAAAGCCGGTGGACTGTTAAAACAGGTGGCGGGGTCGACGGGAATCGAACCCGCGGTCTCCAGCGTGACAGGCTAGCATGTTAACCGCTACACCACGACCCCGCGCCGCGCCAATCTTAGCAGATGGATCGAAGAGGCGCAAACAAGGCGGTATTGCGACTCTCAATCTGGACAAAGAATCCATTAGCACGGTTCAAATAACGCTGGAGAAAGGGAAGGGACCGCCCTTGCGGGCGGTCCCTCGATTATTCGTTGAACGAGCGCTACTTACTTTCCACCCATCATCCGGTAGAGGTAGGCGGCTGTCTCGGCACGGTAGGCGGAGGTGTTGAAATAGTAGGTGTAGGTGCCGGGAACCGGGCCGGGCCAAGTGATTTGGTGAGGATCGTCCGGCACTTTGAGGATGCCGTACTGAATCGCTGTGCCGACATATTGGTAATACCAGCAGGTATCGGCAGTGAAAGGGCGAAGATCGTAGTTGGGGTTGCCGGTAGCCGGCTCTTCAGCGATATAGATCTGCGAGGCGCTGACCGGATTGACTAGAGGCCAGCCCTTGGCGCGGGTGATGATGGCGAAGATCTGGGCTTCGGTAACCGAGTCGCGGGGGCGGAAAGTTCCGTCCGGGAAGCCGGTGACCAATCCCTTGTCCACTGCCACCTGGATGTAAGGCCAAGCCCATGCGTCATCGGGAGAAAGGTCGGGGAAAGACGGGCGGGATACGCTGGCTGGGATCGTGTAGCCCATCGAAAGGGCGATCATCTTGCAGAACTCAGCCCGTGTGACCGGCAGTTCGGGCTTGAAGGTGCCATCCGGATACCCCTTGACGACACCGGCCTTAACCATGGCCATGATCTCATCGTAAGCCCAGTAGAAATTGGGCACATCGGGGAAATTAATGACCGGCGGGGGCGGGGTGGAACTGATGTAAACACCGGCCGAACTGGTGTATTGGCTGCCACCGACGGTGAAGACTGCCGCGTTGGTGAGAGTCTTGCCTGCTGTCACACCAGAAGCGACAGTGCTGCTCATGATCACTTGGGCGATCTGTTGGGCAGCCAAATAACCGAAGTTCCAGGTGTAAACATTGCCGCTCTGGCTGGCCGGCAAGGGATTAAAGGAGAGATTGATCAGGTTGGGATCCACCGTGTAGACCAGTTGGCCGTTAACCGCAGAGCCGGTGGAAATGTTTTGGGCGTTCACGGTGAAAGTCACCTTGCCGCCGGCCGCTATGTTGGCCGGGTCTACTTTTTGAGAGAGAGTAATCTGAGGGGCTGAGACGGTGACAGCAGGAGACTGGGCGCTGGTGTTGATCGGGATATAGCCTGGACTGGTGCGGCCTTGAAAGTTTACCGAGTTAATGATAGTAGTGCCCACCGGGACGTTGGTTGCTACTTGAAGGTCGAGGGTCATCTGCAGCGATTGGTTCGGGTAAATATTGCCGATGAACCACTGCACTGTGTTGCCGTTGAGGGTTCCCCCCCCGCCGGCGGCAACGAAGACCACATTGGAGGGCAGGACCACCTGGAAGAATGCCTGGGTCATTAGCGGGCTATTGCCGCTGTTGAAATTGATGGTGTGGCGGAAAGTCCCGCCCGCCCCGATCGAGGTAGGATTAACCCCCATGCTCATGGTAAAAGCCGGCATCGGAGTGTTCTTCACCGTTACAGGCAAGGCGGCGTCCTGGTTCTGTGGAAGACCCGCGGCGTAGACCACAGCAGTATTGTTGATGACGTAGCCATCCGGCGCGTTCGGGGAAGCTTGCACCGCTAGACTGATGTTGTAGGTTTGTCCAGGGTAGAGGGGATCGCGCAATGTCCAGGTGAGGGTGTTCCCTTGAATAGAGGGGCCGCCGATCTGCCCCACTTTGGGGGTGAGGTAGCCATCCAAGGTGTCCACCACGCGGATGTTGGAAACAGCTTGATCGTTGGGGTTGGTGACCGTGATGTTGTAGTTGTAGCTATCCCCGGCGTTGACCTGGCTTCGGTCGCCGTTCTTGAGGATCGTGAGAGGACCTTGCTGACCGCCGGGAACCGTCAAACTGACGTAGTTCTCCGGATTCAAAGCAAATCCGTCCGGCTGCATCAAGGTGAAACGGGCGGTGACGGAAATGGTGGAGTTCGGCTGCGGGTTCACCACGCGGAAGTGGGCGTAGCCGGAGAGTTCAGCGCCGGCCGGCATCTCCATGTCGGGCCAAACGATGCGTACCTGGCCGGCGCCGGTATCGATGCGCAGGCCTGGGCTGACGTCGACGATGGCGAGAGGCTCCCCGGGTCCCACGTTGGGATTGGGGATGAACTGCAGCGACTGGCTCAGCGTTTGGACATCGGTGGTAAAGGAAAAGTCGAAGCGGACAATGGTGCCTTGAGTGACCTGATCAGGGGAGGCCGTCAGATAGTTCCACACCCCGCCCGGGTTGATTAAACCGACCGCTGCTGCGGGACGCACCAACGGCATGGCCACCAAAGAACAGAGGAAGAGACCGGCCAACAGAACGATCCCCACCTTCCTGCAGAGATCCATCCAACGTTTCTTCATTCTTTCATACACCTCCAAGTTTTGTTTTCTTGCTTTCTTACTATAACCTATCGCGGGTCTTCCAGCCTAGTCTTTTTCAGCCTATTTTCTTCATTAGGAGAGAAATGAGCAAAAGAACCATAGACGAGGCATTTCTTGCCGCGCTGGGGTGCGGCGTTCCCAGCTTTTTAAAACAGCAGCAGCCGCAGCAGACCGTTCACCAGCGGCCCCAGGAAGCGTCCCAGCCAGCCGGTGTAGAGCAATACAAAGAGCAGCATGGTGCCAATCCAAGCGGACTGAGAGCTGAAGAAGATCATCTCCAGGCGAGGAGGAAGGAGGGCGGCCACCACCTTGGAGCCGTCCAGGGGCGGGATGGGGATTAGGTTGAAGATAGCCAGCACCAGGTTGATGTTGACCAGGTAGAAGAGGAACTGTTCCAGCCCCAAGCTGAAGCTGGAATAAGGCAGTTGACCGAAGAGACGGAAGAGCAGACCGGCCACCAGCGCCAGGGAGAGGTTGGCCAGAATGCCGGCGACGCTCACCAGAATGGTGTCCCGCCGCGGGTGACGCAAGCGATAGAAGTTTACCGGCACCGGTTTGGCCCAGCCGATGATGAAGCCGCTGCCGGTGAGGATCAGCACCAGGGGCAAGAGGATGGTCCCCACCAAATCGATGTGCGGCAACGGGTTGAGGGTGACTCGGCCCGCCATTCGCGCCGTAGGATCGCCGCAGCGCTCCGCGACCCAGCCATGGGCCACCTCGTGCAGGATAATGCTGAAAATCAGGCTAATAATAGAGAGAATGAAGACTACCGGGTTGGAGGCAAAACTACCCATCGATCCCCACCTTTCCTAGGAAAAGAGGGCTGGGGGCGACCCGCTCCGGAGAAAGGGAGAAAGCCCCCTGCAGGAATTGCAACGCCTTCTCCAGCCCTTCCGGTTGGTTGGAATAGAGGGTGGCTAAACGCTCGCCGCGATGCACTTCCTCTCCCACCTTTCGAGCCAGCAGAAGGCCGGCCCCGGGATCCACGGCATCACCCTTCTTCTGCCGGCCAGCACCCAGGAGCATGGCGGCGTGACCCACCTGGAGGGCATCGACTTCGGCCAGGAAACCATCTCCAGACGCCTCCAGAACACCCTCCAGGCGAGCAACCGGCAAGCGGCCAGGATCCTCCGCCACCCGCGCATCACCGCCCTGGGCTTCGACCATCCTGGCAAAACATTGCAAGGCGGCGCCGCTAGCGAGAGCGGCCTCAACCATTTTCTCCGCTTCCGTCAGCGTCTTGGCCGATCCGGCCAGGCGCAACATCTCAGCGGTGAGGTGGCGCACAGCCCGGGTAAAATCCGGTGGTCCCTCTCCTTTGAGCGTGTGAATCGCCTCCACTACCTCCAGGCTGTTTCCTACCGCCCAGCCTAAGGGCTCCTCCATCGGCGAAATCACGCAACCCACCTTTCGGCCCATTTCCTGCCCCAGTCGAACCATGATGCGGGCCAATTTTCGAGCCTGGGACAAATCCCGCATAAAGGCGCCCCAACCGCACTTGACGTCGATCAGGATGTGCTGGGCGCCTGAGGCGATCTTCTTGCTCATCACCGAGCTGGCGATCAAGGGGAGGCTGTCCACCGTGCCAGTGACGTCGCGCAGGGCGTAGATCTTCCCATCAGCCGGGGTCAGATCGGGAGTCTGGGCGATGATGGCGCAGCCGATGGCTCTCACTTGCACCAGCAGTTGCTCAACAGTCAGGTCAGTGCGGAAACCGGGAATCGATTCCAGTTTGTCGATGGTTCCTCCGGTATGACCCAGTCCCCGGCCGGACATCTTGGCCAGGTAGAGCCCGCAGGAGGCTGCCAGCGGCACCACTACCAAGGAAACCTTGTCCCCGACCCCGCCCGTGCTGTGCTTGTCAGCGGTCGGACCAGGCAGCGAGGAAAGATCGAGAACTCGTCCCGAGTCAATCATGCTTCTGGTTAAAGCCTTGGTTTCGGACTCTTTCATCCCCTTGAAGAAAACAGCCATCAGCAAACTGGCCATCTGGTAATCGGGGATCTCACCGGCAGTATAGCCGTTGACCAGGTATGCGATTTCTTCAGGAAGGAGAACCTGTCCGTTGCGTTTCTTGAGGATCAAGTCAACTGTTCTTATGATGACACCTCCTCGCATTGCGCCTTCCCAACTCAACCGAAGAGAGGTAGACGGCGATGCGATCTTTTTTCTGTCATAGCCTAGCACAGAACTCCCTGCCGGGGGCTAT
>JBAXQG010000044.1:0-7113 GCA_037131855.1 bacterium | reverse complement strand
CTCGGGAAGTGGCTTTTCAACGAGAGGACTTGATCAGCACTGCGGATGAACTTAGCATTAAATTGCCAAAGAATCTCGGTGACATCGTCTACAGTTTTAGATATCGAGCTGATTTGCCTGAGTCAATTCGAAGTCGTTCTCCGGAGGGTTTGGAGTGGGTTATTCGGCCAACAGGTCAAGCGAGGTACAAATTTTCATTGTCTGCAATACCGCGATTTTTCCCCAATCCGATATTGGCTGAAACAAAGATCCTCGACGCTACTCCCGGAATTATTGCTAAATATGCTTTCAATGATGAACAAGCGCTCTTGGCAAAAATACGATACAACCGGCTTATTGATATTTTTACTGGGGTAGCATGCTATTCACTTCAGAATCATCTTCGGACAACTGTTCCGAATATGGGACAAGTTGAAACCGATGAGATTTATGTAGGCGTTGATAAGCGTGGCGCACAATATGTCTTTCCAGTTCAGGCGAAGGGCAGTAGCGACCAACTCGGTATTGTCCAGATTGAACAGGATTTCGCTCTTTGTGCCGCGAAGTTCCCACAACTGATCTGTCGTCCGATTGCCGCGCAGTTTATGGAGAATAATTTGATCGCACTCTTTGCATTTGAGGAGGGCGAGAATGGCGTTTCCATCAGTGACGAAAAACACTATCAGCTTGTTCCACCCGAACATTTGGCGGATGAAGATTTGGTCAACTATCGAAATCGCTAATGATTTTTCTCGATCATTTTGATCCTGCGGCACTCTCCACCGCTTCGAGAGGTTCTTTCTTCGCATTTTCCGCCAGCTCCTTTCCGGCAGTTTTTTCGCTTAAAGAGCGAGCCTTGGTACAGCGAATAGAGGTAGAGATTGCATGATTATCCTGGCGCGAGGCTTGCCTAACCAACCGATGAAGCTGACGGTCCCCTGCTTGTAAACGCCCACCGTTGATAAACAAGCCTTATCTACCTCCTTGATTTGGCTCCCTTCAGTGATGCGCTGGGTGACGCTTGAAGCGCATTGAGTGCCGGCTTAGGCGACAGATTAGTTGATTGGGATCGCGACCTGGAAATATTGGACCGTAAAGGGACATTTGGATGGAAAGTATACTTAAGAAGGGGGCAAGGTCATGATGAATGCAAGGATTCCTCATCACAGAATCGAAACCTATTTATGGAAGCTATGCCTGGATATCCCTAGCCGGCGCGTGGGAAGCGAGGGAAACCGGGCAGCGACAGAACTCTTTGCCGGAATTGTGTCGTCATTTGGCTTCCAGACGGAATTGCCTGCATTCGACTGCATGGACTGGACCCAGGCCGGCGCGGAGCTGTTGGCCGGAGGATCGCCCTTTCATGTTTTCCCCAGCCCCTACTCGTTGGGTTGCCGGGTTCGGGCGCCGCTTTTGGTCGCCTCTACAGTGAAGGAGCTGGAGGATCTTGACTGTGCTGGGTCGCCCCTCTTATTGCGAGGGGATCTTTCCAAAGAGCAACTGATGCCCAAGAACTTCCCCTTCTACAATCCTGACCGGCACCGGCGGATTGTTGGTCTGCTGGAACAAAAAGAGCCGGGAGCCATCGTTGCTGCCACCTCGCGGGATCTGCAGATGGTCGGCTCGCAATACCCCTTTCCGCTCTTCGAGGACGGAGATTTTGACATTCCCTCTGTTTACATGACGGAGGAGGAAGGCCAGAGACTGGCTGCATTTGCAGGCCAAGAGGTCTGGCTGGAGAGCCGAACCACGCGCCTCCAAGCCAGGTGTTGCAATGTCATTGCGCGCAAAGGCGCGGACCCGCGCCAGCGTGTTGTACTGTTCGCGCACATCGACGCCCGAATGGGCACGCCAGGCGCGGGTGATAATGCCAGCGGGGTCATCGTATTGCTCCTCTTGGCCGAGCTGCTGGCTAATTATGCCGGACGCCTGGGGATCGAGCTGGTCGCTTTGAACGGTGAAGACTATTACTCCAACCCGGGGGAGCAGCTCTATCTGGCTCAAAATGCGGGACGGTTCGAAGAGATCCTGCTAGGGATCAACTTGGATGATTTAGGTTACCACAAGGGGCGAGCTGCTTATTCCCTCTACGATTGTCCTCCGGGATTGGCCGATCCTGTCCGAGCGGTTTTCTCGAAGTATCCGGAGCTGGTCGAGGGGGCGCCCTGGTTTCAGGGAGACCACGGGCTTTTTCTGATGAAGCAGCGACCAGCTCTTGCCATTACCTCGGAGCTATTGGGCGAACTGATGGCCAACATCACCCACACCCCCAACGACCGGCCGGAACTGATCGACCCCCATCGGCTGGCGGCTGTGGCGATAGCTCTCCAGGATCTCCTGGAAAATATGGGGGCAGATTTAAATCGGTCCCCATAAATGAAGGAGACCGCTCAGAACCTTCAAAGCTTCGCTTCCAAAAAAAGTGGGGGTTGTTTCTGCCATCAGAGCGTGGATATTGGAGCCATCAGTTCTTGCGCCTTCGGCTGGCGATGCTGTGATGCCACATCGAATTATTCGCCGGCGCCGGGAACGTTGCGGCGCCACCATCCGGAGTGGTTCTGTAATACAAGCGGCGTTCAGGTGGATGCGCCTAACTCTGCGTCTTGGTAGAAGCTGCTCTTGTAATGGGGAGGGGATGCCGTGGCCAGCAATTGGAGAATATGCAAATGAATAGGCAAATAGGGGAGAGCAGCATTGTTGTGTGACAATTTGGGGGGGTGGCGGTGTGCTTCACCCGCGCCGCGGCTTGGATGTGGCATCGACTGGTCATGTGGTTTTGCTGCAGTCTGTTACAGTTTGGAACCGAAGGCAAAGAGGACGCTTTTGGCAAAATGGATGCCGTCATGCTCTCGGTGGGGTTGCAGGTTTTCAAAGACCCGCTCTTTAAACTGCTTTAGTACGGTCGTGTCTGTGCATGCCACTCTATCAATGTACTCCTTCCAGCCAGCTCCCCACATTTGCAGCCACCACTCTTCCTCATCCCTCGAGACGAACGCTGCTGTTTCAGCAGTTATCGCGATCTCCTGAAAACCTCCTGCCCTCAAGATCCTCTCCAGGCCCATTGCATTCTCCCGGCTATAAACGGTAACGATATCTTCCTCTTCGTGATCCGCGACGTACTCCGGCAAGTACCTTCGAAACTGTTCGCCAAGCCAATCGAGATCCTCTTGCTTTGACCAGGAGCTGATGCCGACCCGCCCCCCTGCTTTCAGCACCCGGGAGATTTCTGCCAGTCTGGTATCCGGGCCGGTAAATTCCTGCATCTCGAAATCGAAGCAATAACTCCATCCCACAAACCCACATAGCGCCCGGTCAAATTGGCCACCTGGAAAATCGAGGGATGCAGCATCCATTTGAGCCAGAGATATATTCTTCAATCCGCGGCGTTCAATTTCAGCCTGGACCTTTTCGAACCACCTGGGGTTAATGTCAATCCCAACGCCTAAACCTGTTTCACCTGCACGCTCTGTCGCCGGGAGCAGCACCGAACCGGAGCCGGTTCCTACATCCAGCACCTTGGCTCCTTGCGGGATCGCCGCCAAATCAGCCAACCGTGTGCCAAAATGCTGCCAGTAGGTTGGGCTGTCAGATCCCAATCCTTCAGCAAGCCGGCTGTACGCCACCTTCATGTTGGAATCGACGCAGGCCAAGGCGGCAAAGGAGTCAGGACAAAGGAACCGGCGCGGTGGCCGCTTCCTTGGGAATGACGATCTCTGCTCGATCGCGGTAGGAAAGGGTGACGCTGGATGCCAGCCCCTGCTCATCGAGCCGAAACTGGAACTTGATCAAATCGTCGAGACGAAAGCGATCCTCCGATAGCGGAACAAGCTTCGTAGTGGAAAGCCCCTGCCTAGAGTAGACCAGCGAACCATCTTTCATCGTAAAGGCCCGATCTCCATAGCGACCCACGTAGCGTGAGAGGATCGATTCTTCCACAGCCACGGGGGCATACTGGCTGCTGGCAATTTCCATGTCCCAGTTCAGGAGGCGTTTCTGTCTGTCATCTTTGCACTGTTTGGCAAGGTGCTCCAACGCATACAGATGAGCTGTTTTCAAGGCATCATCGCGCGGGACGGGAAGATCGGGCGCCACACCAGCGTTTTCCCAATCCCCCTTCGTGAAGGGACTGATGGAACGCCCACTGGGGAATTCCACCTGGAATTTTTCCTGCACGATTTCCAGATCGGTTGTGTGGGCAGCCCCCAGCGTGGTTTCACCTATTACAGTGGCTCGTCCCATGCTTTTCAAGATATAGGCAAATGCTTCGCCGCCAGAACCGGTGGTGCTGCTCGTCAATACAAAAATGGGGATATCGGGCATCCGTTTTCCGGGGACATAATGATAAGTCCAGAGTTGCTGGTATTCGTTGGTCGGACGGTAATGGAAGGTATCGTAATGCTTGGGATTGTCATCAACCAGGTAGCTGAGGACCAATTGAAGGGTTTCTACCTCGCCTCCGTGGTTTTGCCGCAGATCGAAGATCAAGGCGTCACAGTAGGCAATCAATTGCATTGCCGCAACGATGGAATCGCCCGCTCCTGGGAAGCCGATCCAGGCAAATCCATGCAGGTCAACATAACCAATATTTCCCGGCATGTGTTCAACCTTCTCGATCCCAAAATTGGATTTGCGCACTTTCTCTTTCAACATTTCCAGGGCTTCTTCATCGACATCGTCTTCATTGTCCGCATAAAGTGGACTGGTCAGTTTCGAGTCGAAAGAGACCTGCCAGTGTTGGTCGTTCGATGCCTGACGCAAATCCGAGGTCAGCGTATCGGCCAGCTCTGCAGCTTCCCAGATGTGGTCATATCCACCTTGCTCTTGTTTGGTCCGAATTTCCTCGGCGATCTTCTCGCCGATTTCAGGAATGACATATTTCTCTTGGGCAATCCTGACTACATCTGACACGACTGCCTGGCGAATTGGGGAAGTGAGTAAGTTCAGCATTCGATTCTCCTCGCAGTATCCTCTTGCAGGGATGATTTATTCGGGTTCTTGCTCATTTCGATCAGGATACCTGACTCCAGCATCGTGCAGCTTTTACCCCATCTTTCATTCGATCAGAACGGACTCGAATGCCTCCAGGAAGCCCTCGATATCTTCCTGTTCAATAGTCAGGCTAGGATCGATCCTCAGTACGTTAATGCCGGGCCTGCGTGCCAGGACATAGCCCCGGCGCACCAGCTCTCGCTGCGTCCGAATCGTCCGCGAGGCGCCTGGATCGTCTTTCAGTTCCAGAGCAAACATTAATCCCCGCGAGCGAATCTCCTGGATCTGACCGGTGCGGTCCCTGATCTCCTCCAGTCCGGACAAGAGCTTGGCTGCAATGTCTTTGCCCCGCTCGATCAAGCCTTCTTCCTGGATCACTCGGACCACTTCCCGCGCCACGGCCGCTCCCAGCGGATCGTTTTGATGGGACTGGGAGTAGTGCAATGGCATGCCACCCAGTCGTTCCATCACGCCAGGGGCAAAGGCTGCCACGCTGACGGGATAGCCATTGCCGATGCCTTTGCCCAGGGCGACGATGTCAGGCGAGATACCGTAGTGCTGGCAGCCAAACCATAACCCGGTCCTGCCGACCCCCGTCGTCACCTCGTTAACCAAGACCAGGCCGTCGCTCGCTCTAACCGCTGCAACGATACTGCCGATCAGCTTCTGGGGCGGGAACCGGACCAGGCCGGAAGAACTGCCCGGCTCAAAAAGGAATCCTCTAATACGATCAAAGGGGATCGCCGACCAATGCCGGCATTGGTCGCTGCACTCGTAGGGATCCGGGCAGGCGGCGCATGGCGTCCAATCGAAGCAGAACCACTCGTCCTCCCGTTTCCGGTTCGCTGATCCGTAGGCTCCGAAGTATGAGTCGGTCATGGTCAAGAGCAGAGGGCGGTTCAGCATCTGTGGGTCGGCAACCGACTGCGCGACTCGGACGCCATACTCCACGGCTTCACTGCCCGAGCAGAGAAACACGCACTTTCCGCTTTCCAACCCCAACAGGGAAAGAATCTCCCGCGCAGTCTCAGCTACAATCCCGGTTGTGTAGCAATAGCCGGTGTGGGCAATGCAGGACGATTGCTCCGCCATCACGCGCAGGATTCTGGGATTGGCGTGTCCGATCGATGTACACCAGACGCCGGACTCCAGGTCGACGTATCTCTTCCCGCTGGAATCGTAGAGATGGCAGTTCTCGGCTCGGACGATATCTTCTAGCAGCAGGTCGTGGCCCGGGCGCCAGATGATGGGATTGGTCCACTCATCCATGTCGGAGACACCCTGCGATGGGAGATTTATTTATCTGTGTCGCCTGCATCACCCTCGAGTCTAATCCTTCCTGTGGCTTTCTTGATCAAAAGAGACCGATAGATTTCCCAATCTCTTAGCCTTCCCGGCTTTCTTGATTCTACAGGCTTTCGATGATCTTCTCGATATTCTCCGCAAGATCCGATCTTTTGTTATTTGGACGGGCTACCAGTCAACTGTCCTCGCTGGAGCGATTTACGACTCAATAAATAAATCTGTCCCCATTTCTGCTATATATTTATAAAAGAAGGAGTACTCAATCATGAGAAGATATCTTCAAAAACAGCAAGTGGAGGACATCATTCGCGGCGCCACACTATTGGGAGCCGGTGGCGGTGGTTCTGCCAAGTTTAGCCATAAGATGATCGAGGAGATCAAAGATGTGGTGATCGTCGACCCTTCCGATATCTCTGATGAGAGTACGGTGGTTGTCGTAGCTGGTACAGGTTCTCAGGCAATCCTGCTCAAGGAAGGTTGGAGAGGAGAAGAAGAGCCGGCTTTGGAGATGATGGAGAGGGTTCTGAACAGGAAAGTAGACTATATCGTCGCTGCGGAAACCGGAGGGTTCAACTCCATCACACCTCTTCATGCCGGATCCGAAAAGGGATTGCCGGTAATCGACGGCGATGGAGCGGGAAGAGGCGCTCCTGAATTGGAACAGACATCTTTCCATTTGGGTGGTATCTCGATCGAGCCCATCTGCCTGGCTGACTCCAGGGGCAACTCATGCGCCCTGTACCCTAGAGATGCCCGGATGGCAGAGGAGATGACTCGAGCTGTTGTTGCTATCTTCGGAATGACGGCAGGGATTGCCTGTTATCCGATGACAGGAAAGCA
>JBAXQG010000043.1:0-7198 GCA_037131855.1 bacterium | reverse complement strand
CCGTAGACCTACCCATTGGCGGTCAACTGGGTGACGAAGGAATGCTAAAATTAAAGACCTGACCCTAGAAAGGAATAGGCTGATGAGGAGAAGCAAAGGCGGGCATTGGGTGAAAGCGGCGACCATGCTGGTCTGCTGTCTGGCGTTGATTTGGCTTGGACCGGCCGGTATCGTTGGTCAAGAGCAGGAAAGCGAGCCGGTGCAAGATATCACGCCGCCGTCCCGTTCAACGAGTGCAGTTTCGTCCCTTGGGGCAGCCGGTGAACTATCAGCGGGAGGGCAATGGACGCCATTGCCTCTTTTCGGGGCGATCATGGCTCTGGTCATCGACCCCTCCAATCCCTTGGTGCTTTACGCCAGCATCGAAGAAAATGGAGTATACAAGAGTACCAACGGAGGAGCCAACTGGGTTTCTTCCTCTATCGGCCTGAGCGACAGCGAGGTGCGGTCCCTGGCCATTGTTTCCTCCAATCCGCAGACTCTCTACGCCAGCGCCAATGACGGGGTCTTCAAAAGCATCAACGGTGGAGCCAACTGGGTTTCTTTCTCCAGCGGGATGACCAACACCAATGTCTGGTGCCTGGCTATCAACCCCTCCAATCCTCAGATTCTTTACGCTGGAACCCATGGCGCCGGCGGTGGCGTCTTCAAGAGCAGCAATGGTGGAACCAACTGGGTTCTTTCTTCAAACGGACTGACTTACTCATTTGTGCGGTCTCTGGCCATCAATCCCTCCAACCCTCAAATCCTCTACGCCGGCACCTATGGCGGCGGCATCTTCAAGAGCAGCAACGGCGCTGCCAACTGGGGCGAGGTCTCCAGCGGACTGACCAACAAGTATTGGCTGTCACTGGCCATCGATCCCTCCAATCCTCAGACTCTCTACGCCGGCAGCTATGGCGACGCGGCTTGGAAAAGCACCAATGGCGGGATGGATTGGACCTCATCCTCCATCGGGCTCTTGAACGGTTTTGTGGGATCCTTGGCTATCGATCCTTCCAACTCCCAGACTATCTATGCTGGCACCGATGACGGGATCTTCAAGAGCGGCAACAGCGGGGACAACTGGGCCGATTTCTCCAGCGGGCTGCTTAGCCGCAATTTATATGCCTTGGCCATTGATCCTTCCAACTCCCAGATTATCTACGCCGGCGCCAGCGGTGGAGCGTTCAAATACACTCCCCCTTCGATCATTCTCCTTTACAACCTTTCCGCCGGCTGGAACATGATCTCGGTTCCCCTCGTTTTGCCTAATCCCAGTTCGAAAGGGATTATCCCGGAAGGATGGCCAATCTATTCCTGGGACGCCTCCAACGCCAGGTACTCCAGTCTACCCACCGTCCCTCTGACAGTAGGCGCAGGGTACTGGCTAAAAGCGCCTTTTGCTCAAAACTTGATGATCACCGGGCCGCCATACACGGGAAATACCATGGCTATTCCGCTGGCTTATGGTTGGAATATGATTGGAACTCCCTACAACCAGCCGGTCTCCTACAACAGTAAAGTGATGGTGAAGTATGGCAACGCTCTGAAAACCTTGGATCAGGCTGTGGCATCCGGTTGGATCAAGGGACCTCTCTATCGTTGGACCGGTTCCGCCTATGATGTATTGACAAGTGGCGGGGTTTTCCAACCTTTGGCTGGTTACTGGGTCAAGGTGCTTCTGGCGACTGGTTGCTCGATGATCTTTACCAAGCCGTAGGTCGCAGTCCAGAGCCTCATCACAGAAGAGCGGCCTGTGAGACAATTGAAAAGCACAAGATCTCCCAGGCCAAGCAGAGGAATTGGATGGGAAGGCGACTGGCCTGCTCCACTGGTTGTCAGATGAGAGATGAAGAGATGCTAAAGATAAAGACCTGACCCTAGAAAGGAATAATGACGATGAGGAGAAGTAAAGGAAGACACTGGGCGAAATCGGCGACCATACTGGTCTGCTGTCTGTCGTTGATTTGGCTTGGACCGGCCGGAATTGCCGGTCAAGATCAGGAAGAAGTGCCGGAACAGGCTTCCACATCATTGGCTTTGTCATTGAGTTCAGTTCCGTCCTTGGCGGCGACCGGTGAGCTTTCAGACGGAGGGCAATGGATGCCACTCCCTCTCTATGGAGAGATCATGACCCTGGTTATTGATCCCTCCAATCCTCAGATCCTCTACGCCGGCGCCCGTGACAATGGAGTGTACAAGAGCACAAACGGCGGGGCCAACTGGGCCGCGTCCTCCAGCGGGTTGCCGAGTGGTGCATCCCCGCTCGGCGATGCTCGATGCTTGGCTATCAACCCCATCACCCCTCAGACTCTTTACGTTGGCGCCTTTGGCGGAGTTTTCAAGAGCACCAATGGCGGGGCCAACTGGGCTGCTTCCTCCACTGGGCTGACAAACACCAATGTGTGGTGTTTGGCTATCGACCCCTCCAATCCCCAGACTCTCTATGCCGGCACCTATGGGATCGGCGGCGGTGTCTTCAAGAGCAGCAACGGCGGGACAAGCTGGGCCTTATCCTCCACGGGGCTGGCATACAGCGGGCTGACCTACAGCGATGTGCCATGCTTGGCTATCAACCCCATCACTCCTCAGATACTCTACGCCGGCACTTATGGCGGCTGGCTCTTCAAGAGCGCCAATAGCGGGGCCAACTGGGCGTCTTCCTCAACCGGACTGACGAGCAGCCGCGTGATGTGCCTGGCTCTCGATCCCTCCACCCCCCAGACTCTCTACGCCGGCGCCGATGGCAGCGGGGTGTTTAAGAGCAGCAATGGCGGGTCCAACTGGGCTGCTTCCTCCAGCGGGCTGACCAACAGCTTCGTGGAATGCTTGGCTATCGATCCCTTCAACCCCCAGATTCTCTACGCTGGCACTTGGGAAGGCGGGGTCTGCAAGAGCACTAATGGCGGGTCCAACTGGACCGCTTTCTCCAGCGGCTTGACAAGCCTTAATGTTCAAGCGCTGGCCATCGATCCTACCAATCCCCTGATCCTCTACGCCGGTACTGACGGCGGAGCATTCAAATACACCCCCCTCACGATCACCATCATTTACCAACTTTCCGCTGGCTGGAACATGATCTCGGTTCCCCTCGTCCTGGTCGACCCCCTCTCGAAATGGTACATCCCGGAGGGCTGGCCACTCTACTCCTGGGATGCCGCCAATGCCAGATACTCCAGTCTGCGCTACATCCCTCTGGCGGTAGGCGTTGGCTACTGGCTGAAAGCGCCTTCTGCCCAGAGCATCAGCATTGCCGGGCCGCCCTATACGGGAGACACCATTTCCCTTCCACTGGCTTATGGTTGGAACATGATTGGAACGCCCTACACCCAGCCGGTCTCTTACACGAATAAAGTCTTGGTGACAAATGGAACTGATCTCAAATTGCTGGACCAGGCCATCGCAGCCGGTTGGATCAAGGGGCCTTTCTACCGATGGACCGGTTCCACCTATGATCCGCTGACCAGCGGCGGATCTTTCCAGATACTCGCCGGCTACTGGGTCAAGGCGCTTCTGCGATCAGGTTGCTCGTTGATCTTCATCAAGCCTTAAAAGAATGGGAGGGCCACCGATTCAATAAATCAGTGGCTGTCCCCAATTCATTCTATGGCATTTCAAAAATCTGACTTGTTCAACTTCTATTCTCATCTGCTGGGAGCGGTTGCGTCCCTGGCTGGCTATGTCGTGCTGCTGAGCAATTCCTCCGGTTCGATCACAAAGATCGTTCTATCCAGCATCTATAGCCTCTGTGCTGTCTTACTCTTCACCTGCAGCGCGATATACCACGGGCAGAAAACCAGTGAGGACGAACAAAGCACTTGGCGCAGGCTGGACCACATCGCCATTTTCTTCATGATAGCGGGAACCTATACACCCATTAGCTATATCTATCTGGATGGTTGGTGGCGCTGGAGCATAATCGGTGCGCAATGGCTGCTGGTCATTCTCGGGTTGGTTTTCAAGCTTGTATATTTACGCAGCCCGCGCTGGCTGAACTCGGTGATCTATGTCTTGATGGGTTGGATGCTGCTGATCCCTTTGAAGCAGTTGCTGGCAGCGATGCCCTTGAGCTCGATTCTGCTGCTCTTCGGCGGCGGCCTTGCCTATACACTGGGGGCGGTGTTTTATGCGATCAAGAAGCCCAACCCCTTCCCGGGCATTTTCGGTTTCCACGAGATCTTCCACCTGCTGGTACTAGTGGGAGCGGCCCTGCATTACCTGGTGATCTATTCTGCCATCAAAACCCTTTAGGGACGTTGTTCAATTGTCAACTTGGCCCCCAAAATACTGTATGGGTGGATGAGCTGAGCGGCTTCAGTCCGCCACGTTACGAGTCGCTCCTGCTCCACCAAGACTGGCTTCACTTTCCTGGCCTGTATCCAAGATAGATCGGAACTATTCTTGAGCGAAATACTCCCGATCCGCATCGTCGAGAAAGTTATCTCGCTTCTCGATGCCTCGCTTCATTGCATGCTGGAGAAGCCCATGAAGATCAAGCCTGGCGACTCTTGGAAGGGGATCAGTGCAAGAGCGTCTGCATGAGTTAGTCAACAATTGAACAACGTCCCTGAGGACACACAATCGGAATCTGGAGCGGGGAGGCGAAGCGCTCAAGCTCCGAAAAGAGGGTGCCAAAACCGCCGGCATTATGAGGAACACTGAACTCTTTGACGATCTCTCCGTTGGATCGAGCGATGGCCACCCGGTGTTGACGGCAGCCCACGTCGATGCCGACCAAAAGCCGGTCCTGCATGATGGGGTTCTCCTCGACAGACCCACAGTCGCCAGGAACCGGCGCCATCTCAGTGGACGCCACGGGACGACAAAAGAGAACAGCGGCGGCAATAGACCTCCGGTCAGTTCGCAGAGTCGCGTGAATTCAGTTACCTGGATCACGGACCCCAAGAACCACACTCCTGCACGCAATAGGATACACTATTCGATGCAAGGGGATCTCGTTAGCGCCTAAAAAAGGATGGTAGACCTCATATCAATCAAAGAAGGAATTTGGAAATGGATGGAAAGGTAAGGCCACTGGTTCTGAACAATCAGTGTTTGTTAGCTCGATTCCATGAGCCTCAGAGCGCCAAGTGATTTTGCTTTGGGTTGGATTCATCGGTTTTGTGCTCCTGCTGCTTGCGTTGGACCTTGGGGTCTTTCACCGCCAAGCTCATGTGGTCCGGGTGAAGGAAGCCCTCATCTGGTCCGCTGTGTGGATCGCCTTGGGCCTGGTCTTTTCTCTGTTCGTTTACAATGGCTACGAAGGCCAGTGGTTTGGGCTGGGAACCGGAGTGGACGCAGTGGATGGCATGATCAACAGTGGCCGGACCGCGGTAGAGAAATATCTGACGGGTTATGTCGTTGAAAAATCGCTGAGCGTCGACAACATATTCGTGATGGCTATGATCTTTGGCTTCTTTGCTGTACCACCGCTTTATCAACACCGCGTGCTGTTCTGGGGTATTCTAGGCGCCTTGCTGATGCGCGGCGCGATGATCGCCGTTGGCGTACAACTAATCGCCGGGTTTTACTGGGTCTTGTATCTCTTTGGCGCCTTTTTGATCCTTACGGCGCTTAAGATGCTATTCTGGAAGACTGACCATGCAGACCCGAATAAGAATTTCGTTGTTCGGCTAGCGCGCCGCTTGTTCCCTGTCACTACTCGGTTTCATGGGGAGCACTTCGTCGTTCGCGCCGGAACGCCGGCCTCCTACGAGAGCGAGGTTCCCGGTGTAATCGCTATGCCGGATAAAACCGTGGACCTGGCTCGGCCCGGCACGTTGATGCTCACACCCCTGTTTCTAGCACTGATTATGGTCGAAACCGCGGACGTCGTCTTTGCGGTAGACTCGATTCCGGCGATTTTCGCCATTACAGCCGACCCCTTCCTGGTGTTTACCAGCAACGTGTTCGCCATACTCGGCCTGAGATCGCTCTATTTCGCGCTGGCGGGGATGCTAGACAAGTTCCGCTACCTCAAAGTGTCGCTCGCGCTAGTGCTGATGGTGGTGGGGGTGAAGATGTTCGTCGCCGACTGGTTAAAGCTCGCGCTAGGCAAGTACTTTAACTTCTACTTGCTGGGCATTGTGCTCCTGATCTTGGTTGCAGGGGTAACAGCTTCGTGGATAGCTGGGCGCCGAGGTTGGAGCTCCTCAACAAAACAATGAGATTGGCGGTTGCTTTCGGCCAGATGAGCAGGTGGTTTGGTTTGATTTGGCTTCGTTCCTGGCCTGTAATAGAATTTCCAACCCGCACCAAATCGATGTCAATTTTGACACCTTGACCCGTGGCGAAGTGCTGCAATTGAAGCACTTCGCCGGCCAACCCCACCACGCCGTAGTCTGGTCCGTGCATCATCAAAGGAAACTCCGACTGCGTGGCTTGTTTGTGAGTTCTCACGCCACGCTGGATCCAGTCGGAACCTGAAGAGCAACTAGACCCTTCCACAGCTGGATAGGGGTTCGTTTTCGACATACCTTAGTGAGATAGGGTTCTTGGCGCCTATTTTACGGCTTGGTGATTGTGCTTGCCATGGAACCTCCTTTTTCGATTGTGCGTCTATCCTGTTTTATCCATGAGTTCCGCTGTCGCTTTCGACGAAGGTCCAACTCAGCTTTTTACGTTCAGACCAATCAGATCGGAAAAATTGCAGTTATTAACAGAGAACCCACACCTGTCACACCCGTCACCGTGTCATAGATGGGGGAACGACGGAAAAGAGAGCTGTGGGTTCCCAAATCCTGCTATCATCGAGTCTTAGGAGAAATCAAAATGAGTAGGAGAGTAAAAGGGAAATGTTTTGGGAAGTTGTTCAATTGTCAACTTGGCTCCCAACACACTATGCGGGCGGATGGGCTGAGAGGCTTAAGGCCGCCACGTGACGAATCGCTCCCTCTCCACTTAGTCCGGCTTCCCGTTCCCGGTCTTTGTCCAAGACAGATAGACTCTATTCTTGAGCGAAATGCTCCCGATAATCACATCGTCGAGAAAGATATCTCGCTTCTCGGTGCTTCGCTACATCACATGCTGGAGAAGTCCAGGAAGATCCAGCCTGGCGAGTCTTGGAATGGGATCGATGCAAGAGCGTCTGCATGAGTTAGTCAACAATTGAACAACGTCCCTGAGAATTCCTGGGAAAGAGCGAGGAATACGATGGTAAGGCTGAGAATCGGTTTACTGAATAAAAAACGGGGAAACTTTGTAATGCAGGAAAAGT
>JBAXQG010000042.1:0-7230 GCA_037131855.1 bacterium | reverse complement strand
ATCTCGGGGAAGATGACGATCACCGCAGCCCCCAGGATGGTCCCCGGAATCGAGCCGAGACCGCCCAAAAGGACAATGCAGAAGAGCAGGGTAGACTCCAGGAAGGTGAAGCTGTCCGGCGAGATGATCATCATCTTGGATGCGTAAATGTTGCCGGCGATACCGGCGATGGCAGCCCCCAAGACGAAGGCCAGCAGCTTGTAGGAGCGGACGTCGATGCCCGTTGATTCGGCGGCGATCTCGTCCTCGCGGATGTAGTTCCAGGCTCGGCCGACCCGCGACTTCTGCAGGTTGAGGAGGGCGATAATGACCAACCCGAGGATAATCCAGATGTAGTAATAGAACTGGGTGGAGGACTCGATGCTGAAGAAGCCGAAGCTCGGGTTGCCGATGCCGGTGATCCCGTTGGAGCCTTTGGTCAGCCCACCGGGGTTGTTAATGATGGCCAGGCGTACGATCTCGCCGATGCCGATGGTGACAATGCAGAGGTAGTCTCCGCGAAGGTGGATGACGGGGGAGGTGACGAGGAAGGCGAAACCGCCGGCAACGATAGCGGAAAGAGGCATCAAAAGCAGGATAGGGATGTTGAATTGGGTGAAAAGGATGCCGGTGACATAGGCGCCGATGGCGTAGAAGGCAGTGTGGCCCAGATCGAAGAGGCCGACTTCACCCAGGACGATGTTCAGGCTGAGGCCGAGGAGGGCATAAATGCCGACGAAGAAAGCGACATCGATGATGTAATTGGAGGCGAAGGGGAGGAAGGGAAAGACGATAAGGATCGCCCCCACAGCTAAGATAAGGATGGACCCCAGCTTGGGGTTGGCCTTCTTGGGCGTGTTCCTGGTCTGCCCGCTGGTGACGCGCTTGGTGATGGTTCCAGTAATGTCGGCCATGCCGCTAAACCTTCTCCGCCGTTTTCTCGCCGATCAGCCCGGTAGGGCGCCAGATCAGCACCAGGATCAGCACCATGAAGATGAAGACATCCTTCCAGGCGCTGGAGACGTACCCGGCAAAGAGTGTTTCCAGAATTCCCAGCAGCAAGCCTCCGATCATCGCCCCGGGGATGTTGCCGATCCCCCCCAGGATGGTGGCGGTGAAGGCTTTCAGGCCGTAGACCCAACCCATATTAAAGATGATGCGACCGTAATTGAGACCGGTCATCACGCCGGCAATGCCGCCCAAGGCGGGACCCAGGGCGAAGACGAAGAAGATCACCTGGCGGAAGTTGATGCCCATCAAGGTGGCGGTGTCCTTGTCCAAAGCGGCTGCACGAACGGCTGCGCCGAAAGTGGTCTTCTCTACCAACCAGTAGATGAGGCCCATCAGGGCCAGGGCCAGCAGCAGGATGAAGAGCTGCAGGGCGGTGATACGTATGTCCCCGATGGTGATGATCTCCTTGGGGACGGCGGTCATTGGGTAAGCTTGGAAGCGGGGGCCCCAGATAGCCATGATGCCGTTTTGGATGAAGATGGACATGCCCAGGGCGGAGACCACCAGGGGCAGCCGGCCCGCTTTGTAAACAGGGCGGTAGGCGATGCGCTCCAGCAGGATGCCGGCGACGGCGATCCCCAGAAAAGCGGCCAACATGGCCACCGCCATACCGCCCCAGACGCCGAAATTAGCAGTCACCCAGCCCGCACCGACAACCAGGACGGTGTAACCGAGGTAACTGCCAAGGGTAAAGAGGTCGCCGTGTGCAAAGTTAATTAGTTTCATCACCCCGTAGACCATGGAATATCCCAAGGCCACCAAGGCGTAGAAAGAGCCAATCGTAAGGCCGTTGAGGAGCTGCTCAAAGAAAACGCTCATACGGGACCTCTCCTCCTATTCAGCGGTTTGCGCCACTCGGCTTACTTGTACAGTGCGAGCTCGCCCTTATCGTCGTAGATATAGGTGTAGTAAGGAATGTCCTTGCGATCTCCACGTTCGGTGAACAGCAAGGAGCCGGTGATGCCCTTGGCGTCGGTCATCGTGCGCATGGCTGCGGCGACCTTGTCTGGATCGGTCCCGCCAGCCTTGGTGATGGCGGCGCAGAGAGCATTCAAGGCATCGGCGGCATAGACAGCCCAGATGGAGCCGGGAATCTCATTGTACTTGGCCTTGTAGGCATTCAGGAACTGCGTGGATTCAGCGTAAGTGAGGAACTGGGGCATCGGCTCGTTCAACATGAGAGCGCCTTTGATGGCGTCGTTGCCGGCGATCTTGACGAACTCGGGGGTGGGGACGGAGTTGTTGCCGACAAAGGTGCAGGTAATGCCCGCTTGGCGAGCTTGCTTGATGATCAGGCCGGCTTCGGGATAGTAGGCGGTGAAGAACAAGAGGTCGGGGTTGAGCTGTTTGATCTTGGTGATGGCGGCGGAGTAGTCGTTCTCACCGGGGGTGATGGCGTCGTAGTAGACCACTTCGGTCGTGCCGGCATCGACGTAGGGCTTCAAATATTTCATCGCATCTTCGGCAACGCCCTTGCCGTAGTCCTGGTTGTCATGCATGATGGCGATCTTCTTGGCGCCCAGCTTTTCGACGGCCAGCTTGGCGAAGAACTCGGACTGGGTGTCGTCGCGCCCGGCAGTGCGGAAGAAGTAGGGACGCAACTTATCCATGGTCAGGCTGACGGCGGTGCAGCCGTAGCCAACGGAGACGACCTGGTTCTTGTCGTACAAGTCGGCGGCGGGAGCGGTGACGGAAGAACCGTAGGAGGCGATGACTTCCTTGAGGCCCTGGGAGATCAGTTTCTGGGCTGCCAAAGCGCTGTCTTTCGGGTTGGAGGCGTCATCGGCGACGACGATCTCCACTTGCTTGCCCAAGACGCCGCCCTTGGCGTTGATCAGAGCGGCCGCCACTTCCACGCACTGCTTGGCCCACTGGCCCTCAGCGGCGAAGTTGCCGGTGATGGGAGCTTGCAGGCCGATCTGGATGACCCCGCCGCCGGTTGGGGTCGGAGTGGGAGTCGGGGTTGCCGAGGTTGCCGTCGGCGAGGGGGTCGCCGTCGGGGTTGCGGGGCTGGCACAGCCAGCCAGTAGAGACAAGACCAACACTGCGCTCAGTACTACCAGTAAAATCCTTTTCAATTTGTTTCCTCCTTCGATTTAATACTATTCCAGACAATAAAACCAGACCCCTCGTTTTGCTCGAGGGCAGGCAATTTGATGCCTTTCACCTCTCCGTACCTCACCACCTTTCACGCATAGTAAGCGTATTGTAAACCGAATAAGGCTATGGGGACAGATTTGAAATCTGTCCCCATTTCTCTCATATCTACGGGGCGAGGGACAGGCTCAATACCCGCTGGTCTGATCGATCAACCCGCGTCGTCTAGCCAGCCCGTCGAACCGGCGAAAGAGCAGGATACTGGCAACTCCCCACAGGGCAGTCACTCCGGCGAGGAGAAAGAAGAGGCCCCAGTCGCTGAACCCGGCTAAACTCCCGCTGAAGGAGCTGCCCAGCATGACCCGGCGCATCAGCTCCAACCAGTAGGTCAAAGGGAAGAGGTAGGAGATTGCCTGAATCCAAAAGGGCAGCACATCCAAGGGAAAGACTGCGCCGCACACCAAATAGAGCACCCCGGCCACCCCCTCGGAGATCGCCCAGGCGTGGCGGGCCAGCAACAAACAGGTTCCGGCAAGAAGGAACCCCATAAAAATTAGCGCCAGCAATCCCACCAGGAAGGAGGGGAGCAGCAACCCCCAGTTCACTTGTCCCCAGGTGAGCTGAATCCCCAAGGGCCAGATCCCGATCAGCAGGGTGATCACTACCGAGATGGAAGTGGTAATGATGTTGGCCATTCCTCTCCCGAAGAGGAAGAGGAGGATCTGCAAAGGAGAGATGTAGATGTATTTCAACATCTCGTAGTGCTCGCGGTCGTCGATGATAGCGTAGGAGATGCCCATCATGACACGAGCGACATACATAAAAAAAGCGTTTCCCACGAACATGTGGGCGAAATAGGGGTTGGAGGTAGAGCCCTCTACCACCACCAGGTACATGAAGACCAGGATGAAGGCGCCAGCCAGCGGCCGGATCAAGGTGTAGATGGCGAAGATGAAGGGGTCGGCCCAGTTGCTCTCGATCTTCCAACCTAGGATCGAAGCAGTGCGGAACTGCCGCCATGCACGCTGCCAGAGAGGCAGCGCTCCGGGAGGCGCGGCAGAGAGAACTACTGCCATCGCAGCGTCAGACTCCCTTCGATGCGTGCGGCTTTCTCCATTCGCGCCAGGGAGAGCTTGGCCAACCAGAGGAAGAAGGGACAAAGGGCCAATAGGATCAGGCACTCTACCCAGGGGGAGAGAAAACCAAGGGTCGGGTCGGAGGAGAACATCAGTTGTCGCATAGCGTCCAGGCCGAGGGTCAGTGGGATCAGGGAAGCCGCTCCGGCCACCCATGCGCCCAGGCTCTTCACCGGGAAATAGAAACCGGAGAAGAGGTAGACCGGCTCTTGCAACAGGTTGGACATGTGCCAGGCTTCCCGCCCGTACATCAGGAAAAGGGAAGCCAGCAGCATCCCCATCCCATAAAGGGAGATCAGGGTGAGAAGAAAGACAGCGATCACCAGCCAGATGCTGGATACTTGGTAGGTTACGCCAAAAAGCAGGCTGCCGACGATCACTACGGCTGCCGCACGGATGGTGGTGGAGAGCAATCCGCCGATCCCCATCCCGCAAAGGATGGCCATCGGGGAAACGGGCGCCATGATGTAGATTTGCAAATTGGCTGTCTCCTTCTCCCAGAACCATTGCGAGGCCATGCTCCAAAGGATGTTCAGCCAAAAAGCGGTCATTGCTCCGCCCAGCACCACGTAGGAGATGAAGTAGGGAGCGGCGTTCATGGCCTTATAGATATAGACGTAGGCTGCCACCCCCAGGAGTGGAAGGAGGCAATCGATCACCAGCCAGGAGAGCTCCCGGTTCTGTCCCACCACGCGCGGGTAGGCGCGGCCGATGATGGCGCGCAGGAAGCGCTCAGTCGGCGTCGGGGTGTTCATCGGTCAGACCTCTCCCCACCAGGGCAATGAAGACATCCTCCAAGGTAGGTTCGGTAGTTCGCATGCTGAGGAGGGGCATCTTCTCCGATGAAAGGCGGGTAATCAATCCTTGTACGACCCCTTCCCCATCCAGGACGAATTTCAGCAAGGTGCGGCCTTTCTCGATCGAGGGAACCACGGAGAGGCCGCGCACGCCGGGGAAGCCGCGCAGTTCTTCCCAGGTGGTTTCCAGCCCTCCCAATTCAGCCTCGAAGAGAGTTCCGCCGGAGACGCGCCGTTTCAGCGCCACCGGGGTATCGCAAGCCAGAATGCGCCCGTGATCAATGATCGCCACCCGGTCGCAGAGCTCGTCTGCCTCGGCCATGTAGTGGGTAGTGAGAAGGATGTTGCGTTCAGGGTGTTCGGCCATCCAGGTCTTGATGTAAACACGGATGTCGCGGGCGGCGGTAACGTCCATCCCCAGGGTCGGCTCATCGAGAAAGAGGATCTTGGGATCGGTGACGAAGCCGCGGCAGAAGTTCATCTTCTGGCGCATCCCGGTGGAGAGCTTGTTCTGGCGCGTGTTGGCGTCCTGAGCAAGGCCCACCACCTCCAAGAGATGGTCGATCCGTTGAAAGGCTGTCTTGTTGGGAATCCCGTAAAACTGGGAGAACATCCACAAGGTCTCCCGCACGGTGAGGATGCCGTAGCCGGAATACTCGCCCCCCGAGACCATGTTGATCCGTTGGCGGATCAGGTTGACATCGGACGTGACATCCAGGCCATCGACCTTGGCGACCCCTGAAGTCGGGTAAAGGAGGGTGACCAGGATCTTGATGAGGGTCGTCTTACCCGCCCCATTGGGACCCAGCAAGCCAAACAACTCTCCGGGGGAAACCTCCAGATTGACCCCGTCCAAGGCTCGCATAGTCTTCCCTTCCTTCTTCTTCCCGATGCGGTATTCCCGCACCAGGTCAATCGTTTCAATGGCTTGAGCCATCGAGCCTCGCTTTCCTTTCTTTTCTGCGCAACTTTAAGTAGAGTGCGCACTCCATCCGCTTTCGGGTCAGAGCACAGCCCAACCTATCCGGTTCATGGAGGTCGCCGGTCTGCAGGTGGGCATTGGCATGACAACCGCCCGAGCAGAGGGTGCGCGCCCAGCAAGCCCGACAACTCTCTTTCTCCAGAAAGCTGAGGTGGCGGAAAACGTCCTGGGTGTCGCGCTGGGTTATTCCACCTTCAACAGCGCCTAAGATGAAGTCTTCCCGCCCGATAAATTGGTGGCAGGGATAGAGGGTTCCCTGCGGCGTTACGGCCAGGTATTCCACCCCCGCCCCGCAGCCGGACAAGCGTTTGGAGAGGCAAGAGAGCCCGGTCGTGTCAACCTCGAAGTGGAAAAACCGCAACGGCTCACCCATATCCTCTCGCCGGGCAATCTCCTCAACCAGCCGTTCATACTGGCGGGAGAGCTCGGGGAGGTGGCTCGGAAGGAAAGTGTACGGCGCATCGGTAGAAGCCACCACTGGTTCCATGGAGATATCTTGATAGCCCAGGTCGGCCAGATAGAGGGTGTTGGCATAGAAATCGGAGGTCAAAGCGGTGAAGGTGCCTCGCAAGTAGTAGAGTGGTTGGGGACGATGGTCCAGGAAACGGCTGATCCGCTCAAGAACGAGCGCCTGGCTGCCCCTTCCGTCCGGAAAGGAACGCAGGAGGTCGTGATCTTGAGGCCGCCCATCAATGGAGAGAACGGTGCGCATCCCCTCCCGGCGAAGGAAGTCGCTGATTTCCTCGTTCAGGAGGAGGGCATTGGTGGTCAAGGTGAAGCGAATTCGTTTCCCCGTCGCCGCAGCTCGCTTCTTTCCATAGGAGACTGTCTCTTGCAAAACTTGAAAGTTCAGCAAGGGTTCGCCGCCAAAGAAGTCCACCTCCAGCCGGTCGAGCGGGCCCGAGTCGCGCAGGAGCATCTCGATGGCGGCCTGGGCTACATCTTTGGACATCAGTCCTCTTTCGCCCTGAAAGGATCCAGTCCCGGCGAAGCAGTAACCGCAGCGCAGGTTGCAATCGTGGGCCAGGTTCAGACAAAGCGCTTTTAGATAAGGCATGGCAGGGGGACGGAGACCGGCGGCGGGGTCAGGCCCCAGCAACTTGCCGGCGCGGTGAAAAGAATCCAATTGTTCCAAGGCTTGTTCCGCTTCGTTCCCGAAACGACCCCGGACGGCGGCCAGGCTTTCCTCCACTGTCCGGCTGCGGCCTTCCTCGATCAGTGCAGCGCC
>JBAXQG010000041.1:0-7404 GCA_037131855.1 bacterium | reverse complement strand
CCATACTCCAACATCGTCTCCAGGGAAGCGATGGCGGCCCGCAGATTCACCCCGATCAGCGGGATTCCAGCCACTCCGATCACCAGATCCAGGCTAAGCACCACCCCTTTGTCGAGGAGGCGTTCCAGCAAGTCGTTGATGGTTGCCGCTTGCACCCGAATCGGCTGCATCGTTTTACGCGCGCCTTTTCCAGCAAGGGCCGAACCCGCCCGCCTGCAACCTCAATGGGTCACGGGGGCAGCGAGGGGTGTCTCACCTTTGGCTTTTGCCCTGGCGCTTACCCAACCGCACCATGGACAGTTTTGTTCCAGCAGCTCATTCCTTTCAACTGACTTGCCGCATTGCGGGCAATCCTCCTTCTCCAGCATGGCTTCCTTCCAGGCAGCCGTCTCCAGGTTTGTACCGGAGGGGAACTCCAGGCCGTAGCGGGCTGCGGTGGCGAAAGAAGCCAAGGCTGCCCGGATCTTGATCCCCAGCAGCTCCACACCGGCCACTGAGACGATAATATCGGCATTAATGACCAAGCCTCGGTCCAAGACAACATCAATCACATCGGCCAGGGTAGAGGTCGTCTCTCTCGTCTTTTGCACCACGGCGGATCGCCTCCTAAACTAGGACTTGCGGGAGACCTCGCGAGAGCTCTCCTCCCGCTCATAACTTACCACGTCCAATAGAGCGGAGAGTTTCAAATGGTAGATATTGCGGTCCTTGGTTCGGGTTGACAAGCCCAACGACTTGATGAAAGCGCTATCCTCGAAGACTTCCGCTGAGGCCTCCCAACCGTCGGCCGACTTTCGCACGGCGAAGAGCCTGGCTCCTTCCAGATTGAGGCTCTCCTCGAAGAAACGAAGGGCGGCGAGGCGCGCTTCATCGATCGTTGGCGGCGCGCTGGCGTTACTGCGTTCTTCGCCCATCAGTGTCCCCTCCCGGACCGGGAAGAGTCAGACGTGAAATCGGGGGAACTGGGGACCGCCGGCACCTTGGTTCCACAGTTTTGGCAAAATTTATAGGCCCAGAAGAAACGCCAAGTCGCCCCGCAGTGATCGCAAAGTACCCACAGCGGTTGTCCACAGCACGAACAAAACTTTTCTTCTCCCCACGTGGAGGTCCCACATTTGGGGCACTTAAACGATCCAGTCATTCAACACCTCTTTCTTCCTCTCGGTCAGTTCCTTCTTCCAGGCGAGCGAGCAGGGACTTCTCCGCCTCGGCGTATTCCTCCTCGCTGATCTCATCCATTTCCAGCTTTAGCTGAAGTTCCATCAGCGCGGCCTTGATCTTGGCCGGAGACCGGTACTCATCCTCGGCCATGTCGGCAATCTTATCCAAGACCTCCAAGGAGAGATCGAGGGGAACTTTTAACAAATCAACGATCAGGTCATCGATCAGAAAAACCATTGTCTCAGCTCAGCTTGCAGCGCATGTCTTCAGCCCGCGGCCAAGGATTTGAGATCTGAGATCTCAGATTTGAGATGATTAACCCGCGGCAGCGCGTCATGTTTCGATCACCAAGTTAACGAAATCGAAGGGGGGCAGCGTCCCGATATAGAGGAAACGGACCTGCTCGGCGTAACGGTCGGACAGCGCGTTGACTGCCCGGTCGAATTCAGCCTCCTTTTGCAGCGAGACCAAAAAGGCAGCGTTGAGGTACATCCGGTCGCCGATGTTGTCATTAAGGCGGATTTCCTCAGCCAGGGGCTCCAAGAGATCCAGCGCCTCCTGGCGATACCTCTCCTTTTCCTCCTCTAAAGCAGCCGCTACCCGTTCCCCTACCTCCATCAAATCGGCTCGGCTGCCTGCTTGCCGGCGGATGCGCTGGATTTCCGGGCGCTGGGCGATGACCTCCTGGAAGATGTACTTTTCCTGGAAGATCGCCTTCAGGCTGAGCGATTTTTTCCCATCCAACCAGCGCAACAGGTCGAGCAGGGTCTGTCTCTCCCGCTGAAGGATAACCCTCACCCGCTCTGGGCTTTCGGCTACCGTACCGAAGCGCACCGGCAACACGGTGCAGCTCTTCATCACTTCTTCGATGGCTTTCTCGTGAGCCAACAAGAATTCGCGGTAAAGGGGGTAGCGTTCTTTGGGGGAGTCGCTGACCACCGCCTCCAGTCCATCCGCGCCAATCGCATAGAGCAGATCTCCTCGCCCGCCGATGCCTAGCGGTCCGAACTCCCGAGGAGAACTGGCCATGGTGATGCAATAGAGGTAAATGCCGCGACGGTCAGGGGAGTTGACAGCCTGCGGGTTGACAGCCTGCGGCAGCATGTCCTCTCAAACCTCCCAAGGCTCGGGGTAGATGGAGATGTGAACAAAGTTGTAGGGAGGGAGAGGGCCTGTGTAGAGGAAACGGGCTCGCCCCTCGAAGTCGTGATCCAACTCCTCCATCAAGTTGTCGAACTCCATTTCCCGCCCGCGGTCGACCAGGAAAGAAGCGTTGATAAACATCTCGTCGCTTGCTTTGGGGTTTATCTGGACATCGTAGGCTGCCCCCTGGAGGGTCTCCAAGACACGTTCCCGATCTGTTTCCTTCTTCTTCTCCAAGGCTTGCGCGACCAAATAGCCAGCTTCTTTGCAGGCCTCGTCGTTGGCTGCTTCAGGGTTCTCCTCGAGGAAACGCTTGAGCGAGCGAATAGACGGGTTCTCCACCAGGATCTCCTCGTAGATGCGGGGCATCTTGATCCAGGTTCCTTTTACTCCCCACTCCACTTTGTATTCCATTTCCGCCAGCAGATCGCGGAACTCGCGGTAGCGGCGGTCCAGCAAATTGCGAATCTCGTCAGCGCTGGTGGCGATGGTGCCGAAACGCACCGGCAGAACAGCGGGGAACTCCTTCATGATCTCCTCCACCACGCGTTCGTGACCGAGCAGGTTCTCTTTACTGATCTCCAACCGGCCCAAGGGGTGATTGCTGATGACCATGGCCAAGTCATCATAACCCACCGTGGTGACCTCGTCCTGGTTGGGGCCGATCCCTAAGGGGCCGAACGAGCGCTCCACCGACGAGCCGATGATGCAGTAGATGTATTTCCCTTCAGCAGCCATCGGGAGGACCCACCTCTATGCGAAAAACCTGGTGAAAGTCCTCTTGGCGGAAACTGCAAGGATCCTCCCGGCAGTAGTCGCGCAGGACTTGGAAGGCGCGAGAGACTTCTTGAAATTGCCCCGGGTCGGTTGATCCTTCCGCGCTGTCCGGGTGAACCGCCAGGACGCTTCGCTTGTGAGCCAACTTGATCTCCTCCCGGTTGGCCTGCTCTGGCAAACCAAGCGCTTGCCGAGCCCGCTCCACCTGGGTGAAGTCGATGGACGCAATGGTGACAGTGGCGAAACTATAAGGAGGAAGAGGACCGACCAAGCGGAAATCGAACCTATCGTACTCTTGGTCCAGTGTTTCCACCAGCAAGCCGAACCCTGATTGTTGCCCCGGCAGGAGGAGCACGGCCACGTTCAGCGCCATCTCGTCATTCATCCGCGCGTGGTCGCGCAGGTTCAAGCAACTTGGTTGAAGGCGCTGCCGGATTCGTTCCGCCCACTTTTCATTGTGCGCTTGGAGGGCTTCTTGCACCAGCAAGCCGATTCGCATCTGGTCTTCCACTGTCACTAAGGGGACAGATTTCAAATCTGTCCCCATTGAGTTCATGGCTTCCAGGATCGCCGGGAGGTTGGCAATCTCCTTGAGTGTGGCACGGAAATCACGCCAACTGGCTACCAGATCCCACTCCACAGCGTTGTGCAACCGTTCCAGTTGACTGGACAAAGTCAGGTAACCGGCTTCCAAGATCCGAGTCACTTCCTCCCGGTCCTTGGCGAAAGTTCCCAAGCGGGCCGGGAGGATCCCGCCCCGTTGCGCCAACTGCTCTAAAACGCGCTGATGTTGAACCAGTTTCTCCGCCAAGACGCTGCGCGAAGCACCGAGAATATCGACGATTTCCTGGGGAGCTGACCAGGCCCCGATATCGCGGAAGGGGATCCATTCCAAGCTCTGGTTCGCAAAAGAGGAGGGGAGAAGATCCGGGGAGACAGGATGGCTGAAGCCGTAAATGTACTGGCCGATCATCAGGATCCCCCTGGGGGATGATTCTCGGGGATAGATTTCAAATCTCTCCCCCAATCTGGCTGGCCAACTTCCGCGCCTGTGTCTGTTCGAGGGCAGCCTGGAAGTGCTCGTCATGAAGGAATAAGGGCGAGTCGGCAAGATCTTGCTCGACCCATTGACGAATAGCCAGAAGAGCAGCTTGCCGGCAGACCCACTCCAGATCTGCTCCCACCAGTCCTTCGCTCTGTTCCGCCAGATTGTCCAGGGAAACTCCTTCAGCCAGCGGCTTGCCGCGGGTATGCACGGCTAGGATGGCGCGACGGGTGGCCAGGTCGGGCGGGGTCAATTCCACATGCAGGTCGAAGCGCCCGCTGCGCAGGAGGGCAGGGTCGAGACGATCCATGCGGTTGGTGGCAGCCAGCACCACCACCCCCTTCAGTTCCTCGATCCCGTCCATCTCCACCAGGAACTGGCTGATCACCCGCTCGGTGGTCTGGGAATCGCCCCCTCCTCCGCGTGCGGGTACCAGGCTGTCGATCTCATCGAAGAAGAGAATAGTGGGGGAGGCCTGCTTGGCCTTGTGGAAGACCTCACGCACTCCTCTCTCACTTTCCCCCACGTATTTGGAGACCAGGCTGGGGCCTTTCACCGAGATGAAGTTGACGCCGCATTGATGGGCGACTGCCTTGGCCAGGAGAGTCTTGCCGCTTCCCGGCGGGCCGTACAGGAGGATCCCCTTGGGCGGTTTGGCCCCGGCTTTGGCGAAGAGTTCGGCGTAGCGCAAGGGCCACTCCACCGCTTCCTGGAGGGCTTGCTTGGCCTCCTCCAAACCGCCCACGTCTTCCCAGCGGACATCCGGCACTTCGACGAAGAACTCGCGGATGGCCGAGGGTTCTACTTCCTTCATTGCCTCGTGGAAGTTCTCCATCGTCACCTGCAGACTCAGCAGGGTCTCGTAGGGGATCTCCGCCAGGGTGTAGTCGAGGGAGGGGAGAATCTTGCGCAGGGCGGCCATGGCAGCCTCCCGGGCGAGCGCTTCCAAGTCGGCGCCGACGAAGCCGTGCGTGATCTCGGCCAGCTTCTCCAGGCTGACATCTTCCGCCAGGGGCATCCCCCGGGTATGTACTTGAAGGATCTCCAACCGGCCGTAGCGGTCGGGGATGGGGATGCTCAGCTCGCGGTCGAAGCGTCCAGGCCGCCGCAAGGCCGGGTCCAACGTGTTGGGGATGTTGGTGGCGCCGATGACGACGACCTGCCCCCGTGCTTGCAGCCCGTCCATCAGGGACAGCAACTGGGCTACCACCCGGCGTTCGACCTGCTTCTCGCCGCCCATCTCCTCTCGTTTGGGGGCGATGGCGTCGATCTCGTCGATGAAGATGATAGCCGGCGCGTGCGCTTGGGCATCCTCGAAGAGGCTCCGCAAGCGGGCCTCCGACTCTCCGTAGAACTTGCCCATGCACTCCGGGCCGCTCATGTGGGTGAAGTAGGCCTCTGTCTCGTGAGCTACTGCCCGCGCGATGAGGGTCTTCCCAGTACCAGGCGGGCCGTGCAGCAGAACCCCTTTGGGGGCATCGATGCCTAAACGCTGGAAAACCTCCGGGTAGCGCAGGGGCAGTTCGATCATCTCCCGGATGCGGCGGATCTGCCGCCCCAAGCCGCCGATATCCTCGTAGCTGACCCTCCCGCTACGCCCCTCTCCACCTTCTTCCTGCAGCTTGATGGAGGTCTTGGGGTGGACGAAGACGACCCCCTCGGGCGTGCTGGAGACAACCCGAAAATCGTTGCTGCGTGTGCCAAAGAGGCGCGCCCGCAGGCGATCGCCGGCGATCAGGGGGAGGCCTTCCAAGAGCGACCCGACGTAGCGCGCGTCTTGTTCCTTGCCCAGGCGGACTCCATCCAGCGAAGCCAAGATCAGGCGGGCAGCCGGCTGGGCGGTCGCTTTCCGTATCCGGACGCGGTCCTCCAGGCCAGCTTGAGCATTTTCGCGGATGATACCGTCAATTTGGACGATGCCTTTGCCGCGCTCTTCGGGGTAGCAGGGGAGCACCTTGGCGGCAGTAGCCCGTTTTCCCTCCAGTTGAACGATCTCCCCCACGGATAGATCGAGCCGGGCCATGTCCGCCGGGTCGATGCGAGCAAAGGCCCGGCCGACGTCCTTGGCCAAGGCCTCTTTCACCTTAAGAGCGATCTCTTCTGCCACGCTCTATTCTTTCTTCTTTGCCAGGCGCACCTCGAGGATCCCGTTGCGGAAGGAAGTCTTCATCGACTCTTCTACCACGGGGATCTCCAGCAGCAGCTCCTTGCGGTACTTGCGGTACTTCCCAGTGGCGGTCAGATCCAGCACATCGCCCTTCAGCTCGACTTGGATCTCGGACTCCTCCACACCGGGCATCTCGGCGGTGATCACTGTCTCCTCTGCCTCATCGAAGAGGTCCATCAGGGGTTCCCGCTCCTCTTCCACTTCCGGCCCGCGAGGGGTCGTTTTGATGTTGCCAAAGGTTTCCACTACGGGCTTCCCTCCGGCCATGGTGCGCACGGAAACGCCGTAGACGCCCTTCATCCCTTGCTTGAGGTGGCTCAAGTCGAACTCGCCTTCTTTATGCAGTTCCCCTTGCAAGTCTTTCAGCTTCCCGGCGGCCTCGACCAGCTTCTCGAGCCCCTCGAAGAGGCCGCCCAAGCTGATCTGACCCGTGCCCAGGTCGATTTCGATCCCTTTTCTTTCCTTGTGGTGACGATCCGACTCATGCCGCTCGCTCATTTTCAATCCTCCTTGGGTTTGACCCTCCTCGTATGCGGGGGGCCTGCGTCTCAGTATTTCAGTTTGATCTTCTTCCACTCGACGCGGGCTGTGGTATTTCGCTGCTGCGATTCGCGCGCCCGCGTCCTTGTCGCTTCACGCTTTTCGAGCTCAACCCGGATCGCCTCGATGCGTGCCAGAATCTTGGCGTGAGTGTTCATGAAGACGCGATCCTGGCGGTTCAATCGTTCCTCCTCCTTTTCCAATAGGAAGATGTCAAGGGAAGCGGAACGGTTGCGGGGGACAGAACTCCTGCCGGTGTGGATCGAGGACACCCCGCGGATCGAAGCTGAAGCCTTCACGATCATGCATGCGCTCCTTTCAGTGATTTTCCAACGAGGGGAGGATCCAGGGTTGCGATGGGCGGGCTGATCTGCGCCTGGACTAGGTTACGGACGATCTCCCTGACTTTGTTCTGGTTGGTCTTGGAGCCGACCCGGCTGCTCTGGGAAGCGAGGATATCCTGGCAGATCTCGCCGAAGAGGGCTCCCCCGCGGGATGGGGAGATGTTGAGCGATTTGCAGGTGCGGGCGATCATGATGGAGGCGCGGATGGTGGGCAGGTACTCGCACTT
>JBAXQG010000040.1:0-7474 GCA_037131855.1 bacterium | reverse complement strand
TTTTTCCGGTCCTTTCTCCAGCCTCACTGCCTATCGCGGCGACCTGACGGTGAACTTGACGATCTGTTTCCTGATCATCCTCGGCGGGCTGGGTTTCTTCGTCATCGCCAACATGGTTCGTCATTTTCGCTACCGCGAGCCGATCACCCTGCAGTCGCGGGTGGTGATTCTGACCACGGTGATCCTCTTGGCGCTAGGGACAGTAGCCATCCTTGGTCTGGAGTGGGGCAACCCGCGCACCTTGGCGCCCCTCTCCTTCGGCGAGAAATTGCTGAGCTCCTTCTTCCAATCGGTTACCCCCCGCACCGCCGGCTTCAACACGCTGGACATCGGGGGGATGAACGTCTCTTCTCTGATGGTGATCGTCCTGCTGATGTTCATCGGCGCTTCCCCGGGAGGGACTGGCGGCGGGGTGAAGACCTCCACTTTTGCGCTGCTCATCGCCACTGTGCGCAGCACGGTTCGCGGTTTCCCCGATACTGTCTTGATGGGGCGGCGCATCGATCCCTATCAGGTGCGCAAGGCGGTCAGCATTGTGGCGCTCTCCTTTACCCTGGTGGTGCTGGCCTCAACGCTTCTTTCGCAAAGCGAGCCTTTCGCTTTCCACAACCTGATCTTCGAGATCACCTCCGCTTTTGGAACGGTAGGCCTTTCTACCGGTATTACCCCCAGCTTGACAGCGGTTGGGAAAGTGGTAGTTTTGCTGGTTGTATTCGCGGGCCGCGTCGGTCCTCTGACCCTTCTTTTGGCGCTTGCCCAGGGAAGGCGGGAGCCTCGGGTTCGTTATCCTGAAGAGGTCGTGATCGTTGGATGAGTAAGACTAGAAGGCAGTTTGCCGTGCTGGGGCTGGGCCGTTTTGGCAGTCACCTGGCCCTTACCTTGGCGCAGAAGGGATACCGCGTCCTGGGGCTGGACCACAGCGAGAAGATGGTCGATTCCATCTGCGACTGCGTGACCATGGCCAAAGTGCTCGATTGCACCAATACCGAGGCTTTGCGTGAAGCGGGAGTGGCCAACTGCGAAGTGGCTATCCTCTGCATCGGCAATAACATCGAGGCCAGCATTCTTGCTTTGGTCGCACTCCAGGAGTTGAGGGTTCCCTATATCATCGCCAAAGCGCAAAATGACGTACACGGCCGGGTATTAAGCAAGATGGGCGCGCATGAAGTGGTAAACCCGGAGAAGGACATGGCCATTCGCTTGGCCAACCGGTTGACCTTCAGCAACCTGCTGGATTTCATCGAACTGTCCCCCGACTATTCGCTGGCCGAGGAGAAAGCCCCGCCCCACCTGGTGGGAAAGAGCCTTTCCGATCTGGATTTGCATCACCGCGCGCGTATTTCCATCGTCGCCATCAAGCGCAACGATCACCTCTTGATTGCACCCTCCGGTGAAGAACGGATTCAGACCGGGGATGCCATCGTGCTGATCGGCAGTACCGAAGCGGTCAACAGTTTCCTCAAGGAGTAAGCTCAAGACGGTCCTGCGGGACGCGCTCGATAGCTTGCTGAATCTGCTTTTCCCGCCCAAGTGTCTGGGATGTGGGGCTCTCGGACCCAAATCCTTGTGCGAAGGTTGCCGCAGTGAGCTGCTCCCCTACCGTGGACCAGCATGCGGCCGTTGCGGGATGCCGATGACGATCTCTGCTCCGCTTTGCCCGGAGTGCAAGCGAGAACCGCCCCCCTTCAGTCGAGCCTTCTCGCACTCGCTTTATGAGGGGAAGATGGAGGGATTGGTGCGGCGCTTCAAGTTCCAGGACGCGCCGCAATTGGCCGCACCCTTGGCGCAGTTGATGGCCGAGGAGTGGCGTGAACGGGGCTTGCAGTCGAAGACGTTTGGCCTGGTGACGGCAGTCCCCCTCTGGAAGGCGAGTCTTTCTCGTCGCGGCTACAACCAAGCCGCTCTCCTGGCGCGAAAGCTGGCCGGAGAATTGGGCCTCCCTTACCGGGAGGCTTTGCGAAAGGTGCGAAGGACCGCGGAGCAAGCCCGTCTTGGCCGTGAGCAGCGGCTGACCAGCCAACGAGGCGCCTTCACTGTGGCAGCTCCACTAGCCGGGGAACGAGTGTTGCTGATCGATGACGTGATGACGACTGGAGCGACGGCCCGCGAATGCGCAATCACTTTGCTGACAGGAGGCGCAGGGGAAGTGTGGGTTTATTCTTTGGCCCGGGGGACGGGCTCTCAGCGGGGCAGGATCAGCTCGTAGTCGTTGCAACGCGGACAATCCTGATCCGGGTTGATGCCGCGCTTCTTGATCATGCCGCAGATGAAGACGATGTCCCCTTTTTGGTTCCAGACCTTCTCCGCCTCCAGGTATTTGCAGTGAGCCCCGGCCAAACGACGGCCGATCTCGCAAGTGGCGCAAGGGAGGTTGAGATCCCCGGGGGTGCCGAGCAACTTCTCTTCGCCGGCCCGGCAGACAATCTCATAGATCTCCTCGTTGGAACCGCGAAGGAGACCTTTCTTAATGATCCAGATGTATTTGCAGCGTTTCGGCACAGGAATGAGTGTAGCAGATCTGACGACTTTCGGAATGATCCCGATGAGGATGCGCTTCCTTGTAATGGATTGAAGGGTGCATCGGCTATTCGGCATGATCATCACATCGGTCTACGGTGAAGTTGAACAACCAAGCTCACCGGCGGTTCTTCCGCTGCGCAATAAAACCGCTGGCGCAGCGCCTGGTTAGGCGCCCCCTGCGCTTACCCCACGGCTTCCACGGACTAGCCGAAGAGTCTTCCTTGTTGCTGCACATCAGACCTGATCTCCGGCCAAAGCTCGACAAACGATATTGCGGAGATGCGTGCCAGTTCGCTCGGCTCGATCTTGTTCAAACCGCCACCGTAAACCCGACCTTCGCCCCGGAGTTCGTGGCCAGTGACCTGGACGAGCAACCCGTGGACGGCTTCGGCACGGTCGGGATGTCGGCGAAGCATCGCCGCGAGGCCGTTCTGCGGGTAGAGCATCAGGTAGAGATTGGTTCCAATCGCCTTCGAGCGGTTCCAGATGAAGCGGAACGGCTGTTTGTCGTCAGAGCCGCGGCCCATGTAGGTGCAGAGGAACGGGGCGGGCTCTCGCTGTTCCTGCCTGTACCACGGGCTGCGCTTGCCGATCAGATAGCCATCCATAATGCCAAGCGACTGGGCGGTTTGCAGGTATCCCCAAAGTGCCGGGTGTTTAGCCTCGACCATCGGCTCGGGCAGGTTGCAATCGATTACGCACAACTGGCGGTCGAGGAGTGGGTAGCCGTCACCGTCAGCGTCGATGGTCGTTGTCTTAAGGTAGCGCGGGCTGGGAAGGATCGGGCGGAGGTACTTGCCCGGAAGTCCGAGACTCTTCGCGTCGGCGCGGTCGAGCACGAAGAACTTGTTGCAGCCGGTGGCGATGCCTCGCTGGACGCGGAAGAAGTCGCCAAGCGTCGGGCCTTTACCGTCGCTTAGCGTGTGTCGGTCGTTCTTGGCGTGACTCGGGTACACGGTCCACTTGCGAGACTCGCGCAATCGTTCACGCGGGACGAGGTCGCAGGCGTGCGGCTCGGCCAGTGTGCCGCCGAAGGTGAACTCGACGGCATGAGCGGCGGCGGGCGGCGTTTTGCGGAACACCAGCACGACCGACGACACAAGGGCGTCACCGAACTGAACATCGTCGGGATCAAAGCGGTGAGCGCGGAGAAGCGTTACGCGATCCGCGAGGAAGCCCTTGATGGCTGCGCCGTAGTTGACGTCCATGAACTCCGAGGGGATGAGCCACGCGGCGACCCCGCCCTCTTCCATCCACGCCGTGGCGAGCAATAGAAAGTAGACGTACAGACCCGCAAGACCGTTCACTTGAACCCCGGTCATTTTGAACGTGAGACCTTGGAGTCGTTCCTTGTCCTCTCGGTTTATGTGATGGTGTCGGACATAGGGCGGGTTCGCCAAGATGACGTTAGGCGCGGGTGGGCATGAGTCGGTAGCAACGACTCGCGTGAAATCGCCGCGCACAACCTCAAGCCCGGCATCGGCCCACAGATCGCGGGCGGCGGCGGCGAATGCGGGATCGATCTCGACGCCAACGGCGCTGCTGATTCGCTGGGAGCCGAAGACAGCGAGCGCCGCCGAAAAGAAGCTGCCCGAGCCGATCGAAGGGTCGGCGAAGCGAATATTGCCTTTGGTGCGGCCGAGAACTGATTCGACGTAGCGAGCGATATCGATGGCGAGGGCATTTGGCGTTGCGAACTGTCCAAGACGATTCCGCTCCACTGCCGACTTGCGCGTATCAATGTCCGCCTGAATTGATTGTCGCCGTAATTCAATCAGGTTGTCCTCGTAAGCGATCATGCGATTCACAGCCCCAGTTTCAGAAGGTCGTCGATGCGATGCTCCCAGACCCAATCAATGCCCTCGGCGGCTTCGTAGCCCAAGTAGGCGCTGCCAAAGTAGCCGCAGAGAAACAGCACGAACGGCACGGTTTCGCTATAGGCAGCTTGAAGCTGGTGGATCTTGGCGGCTTCTTGCGCCGCTTGTTGGTGTTGGTGAAGTCACCCGCCGACTTGGCTTCGATCAGGATCGGCAGCCGATCCTTGCGAAGCTTCTTAGGCTGAATGACCACGTCAATCGGGATGTTCACCTTCAACGCCTTGCCGACCGCGAGTTTCATGCGGAATGTGTATGTCGCGGCTTCCATTTCGGTCAGCGGCTTCCCACTGGGATGGCCTTGCTTCCGGTAGCCTCGGGCCTCGAGCCAATCGCCCACGAGTTTAAGTTGCCGCTGTTCCTGAGCGTTGCGGACTATCGGGTTTGCCACGGCACTGCATAAGCGGTCAGCTACGATCGTTGATGCTCGGTCGCGTTCGTGATCGGTAGGGTCTTTCGCAACGTCCAGCCACGGGAAGATGTCATGGTCAAGGAGCATTGAGATGATGCGGCAGAGTTTGGTCAACTCCACATTCAAATCGGAGGCATTCATCTTGGTCGGGAGCTTGCCATCTTCCATCCGACCGACGAGGTTCTTGCTCGCGTCGGCCAAACCGATCAGGCGGTCCACGGCCAGCGGCGGAGCTGTACACATGCGGAGCGTTGACAGCGCACTCGGATTGTCCTTGAGGGCGGCGGCATCAATTCTGCGCAGGTCGCTGGTGGCGAGCAACGCAGCATTGACATGCCCGGTAGTTTTGACGCGAGTCGAGCGAAAAGCCTCGGGTGCGAAATGCATGAACCACTGGTTGAACTGGTCAACGGAAGTTGCGATGTCGGTTTTCCAGAGGTGCGGCTTGTCCGCATTGACCCGTCTAGGCATCGTCTTTCCATTCGTTCATCGGTATTGGGTTTCCGGCTGTCGCAGTAACTGTATTGGAACCCTAGAACAGTATTATGCATTGCATATATCACCGGAGCATGTCAAACCCCCCGACCTCCTGAGATAGTCGTGGTTGACGTTTCAAGGTGATGAGGGCGTTCCCAAGACGGTGAATTACGACCTATACTCACCCGAGGGAGACTCTCTGGGAGAGTCTCTTCCTCAAGTCCTGCCGATGAAGGGTAGGCCGGTTCGTTGAAAGGAGAACAAAGATGTCGCATGCGATGGTAAAGTGGGTGGAAGGACTGCAGTTTATCGCCTCCGATGACATGGGGCACGCTTTCGTGATCGATTCCAGCAAGGATCACGGCGGCTTCGACCTGGGCTTCCGGCCCGGGCAACTCTTGCTGGTAGCCTTAGGCGCTTGCACCGGGATGGACGTGATCTCCATCTTACAAAAGAAGAAGCAGGAAGTGACCGGTTTCGAGGTGCATGTCGAGGGAGAAGGGGCGAGCGACTTCCCTAAACGTTGGCTGCGGATGGAGGTGGAGTATCGGTTGAAGGGGAGAGGGCTGCAGAAAGATGCCGTGGCCCGGGCTATCCAACTTTCCGAGGAGAAGTACTGCATGGTGCGAGCCACCTTGCTGCCTCAGGTCGAGATCACCAGCCGCTTCACCCTCCAGGATGCCTGACCGCTCGCTGGCGACCATCGGCCAGGTGCGCAACGGCGTTGCCGGCGGCAGCAGAGGGGTCGAGTGGAAAGAGGTCGTTTCACGGATCGAGGTCTACCCCGTCTATGCAGCGGGATTGGAAGGGATCGAAGAGTTCTCGCACCTCTATATCCTTTTTCTGTTGCAAAGCGAGGAGGCAGCGATGTTGTACCATCCCCGGGGCCGGGTCGACCTTCCCGAGGTAGGTGTCTTCGCTTCGCGCAGTCCGCATCGCCCCAGCCCTCTGGGACTCACTTTGGTAGAACTGCTCTCCCGCCAGGGCGATGTTTTGGAGGTGCGGGGGCTGGATGCCTGGGACGGCAGCGCCGTGCTAGACTTGAAGCCGTTCATGATGCGCGCCTTGCCGGAGAACCTGCGCTATCCGGCTTGGCTGGATCAACTGGAGCGCAAAGGAGACGCCGGATGAAAAGAGGGATTGCCCTCGTTTTGGTTTTAATCGTTTTATTGACGCCGCTGGGGGTCTATGCCGCCAGTATGCCTTCCTACGCCGTATCCTACGATCACACCCTTTCCACCGGCCTGCGCTACAACGGCTCCGTGGCTTTGGATCTTGGCTACGGATGGGTGCAAGCTCAGTTCGTGGGACCGCTTCCCTGGATGGACGCCCAGATCCTGATCCAGAATCACCGGGTCAGTTATATGCAGTTTGCCTATCGCTCTTCCAGCCGGCCGGCGATCACCCAGCGTTTCACTTTCGTCAACGGCAAAGTGGTGGATGATCGGCTCGACCCGGAAGGACGCTTGTTGCTGTTCATGCTGTTGGCTAATTTCTGGCCGGAGGGTTTCCCGGCTGAACTGGCCGACGACCCTCTCCTGCTCCTGGGAATGTGGCTGGGATCCTTCTGGCGCTAAACCTGGGGTCAGGTCTTTAGATTTAGCATTTCTTTCCAATTCCATGGCCAGGAGGCATAGCGAAAGTCGTTTTCCTTTGGGGAGATGGCAGTTGTGGCTGATCCCTGCGGTGAGTGGTGAAGCAGAGGACTGAGGGTTGACTCTTTTCGCTGTGGGTTGTCGCTGAATAATGAGCCTTGGTGTTGTGTTGCCAAGGGTCGGCAGGAATATGGTTGAGGAGAGGAAAGCGACCGTGGCAAATGAACAGAAGAAACAGAAGATGACCTGGCGCCCAGCATCGGCGGAGATGGTCAAGCGCTTTGAACGGGTGATGGCTCCGTTCCCGGTGCAGCAGCGGAAGATGTTTGGCTTCCCCTGCGCCTTCCTGATGGGACAGATGGTGGCAGGGCTCTTCCAGGACGGGTTCTTCCTGCGCCTGGGAGCCGAAGATCGCAAGAAATTTCTCACTTTGGAGGGTGCGGGCCTTTTCGAGCCAATGCCAGGCCGGCCAATGAAGGAATATGTGCTGGTTCCCCAGCAGGTCCTCGACTCGGAAGAAGCCTTGGGCGTCTGGTTGGAAAAATCCCTCGCTTACGTCCTTACCCTTCCCCCCAAAGAGAAGAAATCCAAGCCAC
>JBAXQG010000039.1:0-7552 GCA_037131855.1 bacterium | reverse complement strand
GGCATGTACCAGAAGTCAATGGTGAGGGGATTGGCATCCGTGTACCCTTCGGCAGCCAGCATTTGCTTGGCCACCGTGGGATCGTATGGGTAGTCCTGGAGATCCTTGTTATAGCCCCACAGAGAGGGTGGCAGGAACTGGTTGGCTACCAAGCCGGTGGCGCCGTAGAAGGCGTCGACGATGGGCTGTTTGTTGATGGCCATGGTCAGGGCCTTGCGTACATTGAGATTGTCAAAGGGCGGAGCATCCACTTTGAAGATCACCGTCCCCACGTTCATGGGCGGCCGCAGCAGAACCTGCAGAGCCGGATCCGTAGCAGCGGCATTGGCATCCTCGGGGTTGGCCCCCTCCATGCCGTGGATCTCTCCGGCCTTCAAGGCCAGATAGCGGGCGGCGTTGTCCGGGATGACGCGCAGGATGACCTGGTCGACGTTGGCCTTCTTACCCCAGAAGTCGGGGTAACGGTCCAAGACCAGCTTGTCATCCTTGGTCCACTCCACCATTTTGAAAGCGCCGGTGCCTACGGCGGGATATTGGGTGGAGGTGCCGTAGTTCTCCGGCAACTGTGACTTGATGGCCGTGGGGGAGGCAATGGCGAAGCAGGACATGGCCAGGGTGCCCAAAAGCGGGGCATAGGGCTGGGCGAGGGTGAAGCGGACGGCGGAATCACTGACCTTCTCAATCTTGGTGAAGGTGCAACCCGCGGATCCTTTGAAGCCATTGAACATCGAGCTGAAATACTCGAAGGTGCCAATATGGTAGGAATTGGCTTCATCCCACCAACGCTCGAAGTTGAAGATCACGGCATCGGCGTTGAAGTCGGTGCCGTCGTGGAATTTAACACCTGTTCGGAGGTGGAAGGTCCAGGTCAGATTGTCGGCGGAGACTTCCCAACTGGTGGCCAGAGCCGGCTCGACAATGGTCGTTTCGCCGACAAATTGGACCAGCCCGTCGTAGATTTGCGTCGTGGCGCGGAAGGACTCGCCGTCGGTGACATCAGCGGGATCCAGCTTGACGCAGTCGGCGCCGCGGCCAAAGATGAAAGTGCCGCCGGTGATGGGAGGGGTGGTAGGGGTCGGGGTAGGAGAGGGTATGGCGACCATCATGCGGACGCCGATGACCGCCGTCTCGGCCCGAGTTAGGCTAGCCAGGGGGCGGAAGTTGCCGCTGGGATCGCCCTTCATCAGGTCGGCGGCGATAGCGTTGACGACGAACAGCTTGGCCCATTCGGAGACCTGGTCCCAGTCTGGAACCTTGCTGATGATGTCCTGCATCTGGGTCATCAGGACCGCACTAGTCTCGTCGATTCCTTTGGCTCGAACCAGGATCTTGGCGACCTGCTCGCGGGTGATCGGGTCATTGGGCAGGAAAGTCCCGTCCGGGAATCCACCGATCAGGTTGTTCTGCACTCCCTGCATGACGGGCTCGAAGAACCAGTCCGTCATCGCCACGTCGCTGAAGGGAGAAGCGCCGGCCGGGGCTGCTTGAGGCAGTTGCAGGGCGGCGGCAAGGATCTTGATGAACTCCGCGCGGGTCACCGTCTTATCAGGCTGGAAAGTGCCGTCAGGGTAACCGGAGACGATCCCTTTGTCTACCAGCGTCATGATGTCTGCTTGTGCCCAATGGCCGAAGACATCGTTGAAATCAGTAGTACCGGCTGTGATTGGAAGAGCCGACATGGAAAGCATCATGACGGCCACCAACACACTGCAAATGATTCTTTTTTTCATTCCTACTCTCCTTTTCTGAGCTGTAAATCAGTGCAAGCAAACGAATACCTCCACATGCCCCCTCTCTTCATATATTTCAGATCCTTCTCTATTAGGGATGGATTCCGAATAATTCTATCAGGATAAGCGTGATGTTGTCGTGACCGCCACGATCTAGAGTGGCCTGGAGCAGCTCCTCCGCGGCGCAGGCAAGATTTGGAGAGGCAGTCAGGCTGCCCAGGATTGCCTCTGGCAACTCGCCGAAGAGGCCGTCCGAAGCCAGCAGAAAGCGGTCGCCGGCCTGCAGTGCGAGCGGGAAGATATCCACGCGAGGTTCCTCCAACCCCCCCAAGACCCGGGTGACGATATTGCGGTAGGGATGGCGGCGAGCCGCCCGTTCGCTTAGGGCGCCGGCTTGTACTTGTTCAGCCACCCAGGAGTGGTCCAGGCTGATTTGTCGCATAACTCCCCGTCGCCAGAGGTAGGTGCGGGAATCTCCGACATTGCCGACCCACGCAGAATCGCCGGAGAGTGCAAGGGCGGTCAGGGTGGTAGCCATCTCAAAGAGGGGAGGGGAGGTGCGCTGTTTTGCCAGAATGGCCTGGTGCCCGAGCCGGAAGGATTCCTGCAAGCGCTCAACGGGCGGCAGGTTGCTATCGAGGAGAAAAGCGGAGGCGGTCTCCACTGCCAATCGAGAAGCCTGTGAGCCGCCGGCAAGCCCTCCCAGCCCATCGGCTACCAGGAAGAAGGGAGAGCCATCAGTGAGTCCTCCTTGGGCAGATAGAAAAAAGGCGTCCTCGTTGAGGGGACGAAGCAGCCCACGGTCAGTGAGGCCTACTGCTTGGAATCGCATGGGTGAAGTGGTAGCGCTGTGGGGAATTGAACCCCAGTTTACGGATTGAGAGCCCGTCGAACTAACCACTGTTCTACAGCGCCACGCCTGTGAATATATCAAAGGTCCGCTTTCTCCGTCAACCTCGTTGCCAATGCCCATGAATGTCATACAATGAGTGAAATGGCTGAACGAGTGCTATTAGTGGAAGATGAGCGCAACTTAAGCGATGTCCTGGCCTACAACCTGGAACGAGAAGGCTATGCGGTCGAATGTGCATACGATGGCGATCAAGCTTGGGAGCTCTTTGAGGGGAAACCGCCTGATCTGGTGCTGCTGGATGTGATGCTTCCCGGCCTGGGAGGGTTGGAACTGTGCCGGCTGATCCGCGCCTGCTCTTCGGCGCCGGTGATCCTCTTGACCGCCCGTGGGGAGGAGGCCGACAAGATCCGCGGCTTGGATCTGGGGGCCGATGACTATGTCACCAAGCCTTTTTCGGTAGGAGAGTTGATGGCCCGGGTACGCGCCCAGTTGCGCCGAGCCGGCGCATTGGGGCAACTGATCGAGCAGGGCAGTCTGCGGATCGACCGCCAGCGTTTCTCCCTGGAGAAGGATGGCCAAACCCTCCCTCTTCCCCGGAAAGAGTTTTTATTGCTATGGGAGTTGGCCAGTCATCCCAATGTAGCCATCCCCGGCGAAACCCTTCTGCGGCGCGTTTGGGGCGAGGATTTCTACGGCGAGGAGCAAACTCTGGCCGTACATGTGCGGCGCCTGCGGGAGAAGATTGAAATCGACCCCTCTCACCCCGCGCTGATCGAGACCGTGCGAGGGGTGGGCTACCGGTGGGCGGGATGAAGGTCTACTGGCATCTAGGCTGGAAATTCGTGCTGGCTTCCACCCTGGTGTTGGTGATTAGCAGCCTCTTCACCGGCTTCTATCTGGCCGGCGCTTTGCGTTCAGCCAACGAGGCGGACCAGGAGCAATCACTCCGGCGGGAAACGCAATTGGCCGCCCAGCTCCTGGAAGTTTTGCCGATGAGTGTGGTGCAGGAACAGGGCGATTCTCTCGCTCGTCAAGCAGCCAGCGGGGGTGAGGCACGTTTCACCATTCTGGATGGGACGGGCAAGGTGTTGGGGGATTCAGCCGAGCCGGCTGCTATGCTGGAGAACCATGCCGATCGTCCGGAAGTGCAGCAGGCATTACGGGGAGAAGTGGGAATCTACCGCCGCTACAGCACCACCTTGGGCCTATCGATGCTCTATGTGGCAGTGCCGATCCCTGACCTGCCGCCGGTCGAGCTGGTAGTCAGGGCCAGCATCTCCGGGAATTTCAACGAGAATTACTTGATGACGCTGCTGAGAGCCCTGCTGATCGCCGTCGGCGGGGGTTTCCTGATCTCTCTTTTGCTGGTTCCATGGGCATCTCTTCTGGTGACACGGCCGCTGAAACGGATGCTAAAAGGGATCCAGCCTCCTTCCCCGGGCGCTCCCTATCCACTGCTTCGGATGTCCCGTACGGACGAGCTAGGTGACTTGGCAAAAGGGATCGATCGTCTTTTGGAGCAAGTGAACACCCGGGAGGAGAATCTGCGGTCTTTGCAGGAAAGAATCGGAGTCTACCAGGATAAAGAAAGTGACGGCCTGCTGGTCTTCGATGCGGAAGACCGCGTTCGCAGTGCATCGCCCAAAGCGGAGGAGCTGCTCGGCGTCCCCTTGCGGCGCATGATCGGGCGCACTCTCTTGGAGTGTACCCTGGACCACGCCCTGGCCGAGTTAGCACACCTCGCGCTTTCCGGCGCCTCGGGAGTTCCCGTCTCTTTCGCTGGCCGCGAGCTCTTCCTGCGAGGGAGGAGGTTAGCCCAATCTAGCCCCGACTTCGGTCTTCTCTGGATCGAGGACCGCAGTGAACTCGCTGCCTTGAAAGCCACGCGAAGGGACTTTGTAGCCAATGTCAGTCACGAGCTGAGGACCCCTATCGCTTCCCTGCGAGCGATACTGGAGACCCTTGGGCAGCAACCCCCGCCTTCGAGCGAACGACAAAGTGAGTTCTTGGCCCGCTCTTTGAAGGAAGTGGAGTACCTGCAAGCCTTGCTTGAGGCACTGGCCAAGCTCTCTCGCCTGGAAACAGGGAAGGTTGATTTTCAGATGACGGACTGCGACCTGCGCCGTCTCTTGGTTGAGCTGGAAGCAGGTTTGGCTGAGAGAGCCCGGCAGCGCTCGTTGACCTTGGAATTCCGAACAGGGGAAGAACAGATTTGCGTTCGAGCTGATCCGCTGTTTCTCCGCGAAGCGTTGCTGGCCATCCTGGACAATGCTATCAAGTTTTCCTACCCAGGCGTCGCCATCACTGTTTCAGCATCAAACAAGGAAGGGTGGGTCACCCTGGAGTTTCGCGACCATGGGCCGGGGATCCCAGCTCTTGAGGTGCCGCGCATCTTCGAGCGCTTCTATAAAGTGGACAAGGGCCGAGCCGGCGAAGGATTCGGCATCGGGCTTTCTCTAGCCCGGCACATCCTGGAGAGCTTCCGCGGCAGCCTGACCGCTTTCAGCGACCTTGGAAAAGGCGCTCTTTTCGTGGTTCGCCTGCCACTTGCCCCAGGGAACTGCAGCGGAGAAGGGCGATCCAGTCCGCGGCAGGATGACAGCCCGCGATAGGATGATAGTCTGCGGCAGGTTGATAGCTCGCAGCAGGATGATAGCCCCGCGGCAGCGTGATAGCTCGCAGCAGCGTGTACTGACGAATTAAGGCAAACGTAACCTGCAGGTAAGGTCCCGGTAATCTTCTCCCGCTACACTGGGTCCGAAATGAGAAAAAAACCTGTGAAAAAGGAGAAAAGAATGAGAAAAAGTAGGATTTTGGGGGGCGTAGCCCTTTTGCTGTCGGTCAGCTTGTTGCTGGCCGCATGCGGAACGCCGGCATCGACCAGCCCCACAGTCCCTTCACCCACAGCCAGCAACCCGTCTCCAAGTCAGGAAAGCGGCGCTATCGTGGTGAAGGGATCGGACACCATGGTCAACCTGGCCAGCGCCTGGGCCGAGGATTACATCGCCGAACATCCCAATATGAAGATCACCGTCTCTGGAGGCGGCTCGGGCATCGGCATCGCTGCCTTGTTGAACAAGACCACCGATATCTGCAACAACTCGCGTCCGTTGAAACAGGAGGAGTTGGACAAGGCCAAGGCCAGCGGGATCATTCCGGTTTCCATCATCGTCGCCAAGGATGGCGTAGCCGTGGTGGTACACCCCAGCAACTCGATCAACGAGCTGTCCCTGGAACAACTGGCGGCCATCTTCGGCGGTAAGATCACCAACTGGAAAGAATTGGGCGGACAAGACGCCGAGATCGTCGTCCTCTCACGCGACAACAATTCCGGCACCCATGTCTTCTTCAAGGAACACGTCGTCCAACTGAAAGACAAGAAGGCTGAGTATGGGACCAATGTCCAATTCCTCCCCACCAGCCAGGGCATCGCTGACGAGGTGGCCCGCAATCCAAAGGCTATCGGCTACTACGGCCTGGGCTACCTCTCCAGCCAGCAGAAAGCCTTGGCTGTGAAGAGCGCTACCGGTCCCGCCGTGCTGCCCTCCATAGCCACCGTTCTGGATAACAGCTATCCGGTCTCGCGGCCCCTCTTCTGTACCACCAACGGGCAACCCAAAGGCGCCATGGAGGAGTACTTTGCCTGGATCTTGGGCGCCAAAGGGCAAGAGATCGTCAAGTCGCTCGATTTCGTCCCGATTCGATGACCTCGGCGTAACTGCGCCAATGCCTGAAGCAACCTCGAAAAGCATGAAAATAGCCCCCCCTGGTTCCTTAGAAGCGCAGAAGGAAGGACGAAGCCTTGAGGAGGGGCACGGTCAGGCGCTAGAATCACCCTCCATGAGAGAACCGCGACCCTTGCGCTCGCGGCCCAAATGGGATCGCGAGCGTCCGGTACGGATGGTTCTGGCTGCCGCTGGATGGCTGACAGTGGTGATCCTCGCTTTGATCATGATCATGCTTTTCGTCGAGGGATTGCCCATCTTCACCGTCACCAACCCCTTCAGCTTTCTCTTTAGCAGCCAATGGTACCCGGTCTCCGACCCTCCCGTCTTCGGGATCCTCTCCTTTATTATCGGCAGCCTGATGATTACCGCGACAGCCCTGGTTATCGCCATCCCCCTGGGGATCGGGGCAGCCGCCTTTCTGGCGGAAATCGCCCCACCGCCCGTGCGTGAAGCGATCAAGCCAATTATCGAGCTGCTCTCCGGCATTCCATCGATCGTGCTCGGCTTCGTCGGTTTCCTCCTGCTGGCGCCGGCTATCCAGCGGATCTTCAACCTCGATTCCGGCCTCAATGGGTTGACTGCAGGCATTTTGCTGGCCTTCATGTGCTTGCCGACTATTGTCAGCATTTCCGAGGACGCTCTCAGCGCTGTCCCGCGTGAGTACAAGGAGGCTTCCCTGGCTTTAGGCGCTACGCGTTGGCAGACCATCTACCGGGTTCTGATCCCAGCCGCCAGGCCCGGCATCGTAGCTTCGGTGATGCTGGGCATGGGCCGCGCTATCGGGGAGACGATGACGGTGTTGATGGTTTCCGGCGGGCGCTTGGCGATCCCCAGTTTCATCACTGACCCGATGTCGGCCATGACCGGCCGCATTGCCATCGAGATCAACAATGCCGTCTTTGGCGGGTTGCAGTACCAGGCCCTTTTTGCCATCGGCATCGTCCTCTTCCTGATCACCTTTGCCATCAACCTGGTGGCAGACCTGGTGCTGGAAAAACAGCGCAGACGATACGCGTGAGCCCAACTTCCGGAAAACTGGAGGGGCGCCGCTTTCGCTCCCGCAACGCCACCCAGACGGCAGCCTTCATCTTTCTGGGCGCCTGTGTGCTGCTGATCCTGGTTCCAGTCCTCTATATCATCGTATACACCATCGTCAATGGAGCCGGCGCCATTAGTTGGGATTTTCTCACCCAACTGCCCAAGCAGCGCGGTCTGCAGGGCGGAATCTTCTCGGCCATCGT
>JBAXQG010000038.1:0-7577 GCA_037131855.1 bacterium | reverse complement strand
AACGCATCGGTCTTCCCCAGGTGCGCCAACATCGCTTGAACCTGCTTGCCGGAGAAGAGCGAAACCTCCAGGCGCAGCTCGACCAGAAAGCGCACGCCTATCCCGAGATGACGCCCTTGTTGGTGATTCGAGTGAAGGATAGCGCCAATTGTCCAACCGGAGGATCTTAGAATGATTGATCCATCAAGCATGATTGAACTGAAACGTGTCATCACAGCCTGCATCGGGGCCGACCAAGGCGTGTTGGATTCTTTGCGTGAGGAGATTCGTCCTTTGAAGAGCGCCACTCGGCGCATTCAGCCGCGATCCACAACATCGATCTCTTTGGTTGGAACAGATGGCGGCAACAACCAGCTCCAATTCGATCCTTTTCTTATTCAACTTATCCGGGTGGTAGACAGCAGCGACAACGAGTACTGTTTAGAAGCGGTCTCGCCTACTACGCCCATCCAAAAGCTTAACGCGCGTCAGTTCGCCCCAGACGGCTCTCCCTGCACTGCGCTGGGTGAGATGATGGCTTTCCTCTGCGTAGACAGCTTGCCGGCGCTCTCCCACATGATTCGACCAACCAAAGAAGGCAAGCCGGTCTCGCCCAGTTGGGTGGAGGTCTATCGCGAGCTGGTGGAGTGGGCGATCCTGTTTGCTATCCTTAAGAAGGATTTCGGCACAGACACCCTGATCGTCTGCGACGGCCTCCTTCGCAGTAAGGTATTTGCCAAGGATCTGTTCCAGCGGTTTCTTCAAGGAATGAAGGAACTTATCGACACGCAATGGAGCCGCAGCCGGCGCCGGGTATATATTGCAGGCGTGGCTAAGCATAGCAAGGTGCTCTCACGATATCGCCTGGCGATGGCACTGGAAGGCGTGCTGCAGACTGATTACCCAGCCTGCGTGGAGGTGCCGCGCGAAGTTGAGGAACGCGCTTACGTATGGTCGGAATTCGCACGCGGGGATGATCGCGTCGGTGAGGGCGGTGAAATTAACCAGTTCGTTGGCGGCAAGATGTTCTTGGTGAAGTTTGGCGCCCATCGGCGCGATCCAATCTGGCCTGTGGACATTTTTACGCCGCAAGTCTCCGACTCACAGACCATACTGGGTTCAATGCTTGCTGACGCAATCAACGGCTTTCCAGTGCCGCACTACCCGCGTTGCCTACAGAAAGCGCATGAAAACGCAGCATTAGTCGAATTTGATTTCGATATTCTGCAAGACTGCATCTACGAGGGTGTACGCACAAGCCTCGGGGTACAGGCCGGCACATTGGACGCGTTCAAACTTCAAGATGCCGACCCGGCACAAGGACGATACGGATAAAGGACAATAACATGACAGAGATCCAACTTTTTCCAAGGGAACAAGTTGTCGGCATTTTTCGCGGCTTTCAGCAAGGCGGCTTGGAGTTCCATGCCGACCTGGTACTTCCGTACCGGAACGACTTCCAAAACATACCCATGCATGGACAGTTCTTGCTGGTGCAATTGGAGACACCCGACGAGGCTGTGCTTGGGCGCATCACTTCTTTCTCTTCCGAGGGGAAACTATCCTTCGGCTCCGGTGAGGATTTTAACATTCGGGCAGTGCGCGAAGAGCGTCCAATTCCGGAAGATCTCCGAGAGCAATATCTCAAGTACCGGGTCAATATTCGCGTGCTGGGGGTCTTGCGCAAGAATGATGCGGGGTTAACCTTCGTGCCTTCGCACCGTCGCCTGCCGCATGTGGGCAGCAAGGTGGCTTTCCCGGCCAGTGACGTGTTGCGCGAAATTGCCGGGCACAACATTGAAGGCGCCACGATCGGTCACCTAGCATTCGGCGAATACATATATGCTGCAGGCAGCGCCCAACTCGAGGCAGAAGAGTGGATGCAGGTTGTGCAACCGGAGGTAATGGTTCGCTTTCCTGTCGACTCGTTGGTGTCTCGCCGCAGCTTTATCTTCGCAAGGGCTGGCTTCGGCAAGTCGAACCTTAATAAGCTGCTGTTTAGCAAGCTCTACCAATCAACACCCTATGTGACCAAGCGAGGAGAGAAGCGCGTACCGGTAGGCACGGTGATCTTCGACCCGGAAGGCGAGTACTTCTGGCCGGACGACAAGGGGCGACCCGGCATGTGCGATGTGCCCGACCTGGAAGACAAGCTGGTGGTGTTTACCGATCGGAAAAATCCAAGTCCGTTTTATCAATCCTTCGTCGCCGGCGGTATTCGGCTCGATATCCGACGACTGAGACCGGGCGATGTGATTGCCATCGCGTTGAATCCTGAGCGCCAGGAACAGCAAAATGTGCGGAAGCTCCGTGGATTGTCTCAAGATCGCTGGGAGTCGCTGGTCAACCTCATTGACAAGAATGGCAACGCTACACCGCTCGATGAAATATGCCAACTTCTCGACCTTGATGCAAAGCGTCAAGAGATCGAGGCCTTAGCTGCAAGAGGCAACATGACAACCATTGTGCGGATGTTGCATGACAAGAGCAGCCAGCTTATGGATATGCTCTTGCATGCACTCTCGGAAGGCAAGCTGTGCGTCATTGATGTCTCGCAGATGCGTGGCGCCCATTCTCTGGTTCTCTCCGGGCTGATACTTCGGCGCATCTTCGATCGCAACCAGAAGGAATTCACAGCCGCCGATCCGAAAACGATCCCAACCATTGCGGTTGTTGAAGAAGCCCAGTCTGTGCTCAATGAAAATGCTTCGGCTGCAGAACCCTATGTTGTATGGGTAAAGGAAGGCCGTAAATACGACCTCGGCGCACTGCTCATCACCCAGCAGCCCGGCAGCATTCCCGTTGAGATCTTGAGCCAGGGTGACAACTGGTTCATCTTCCACTTGCTGTCGTCAACCGATCTCGCCTCTCTTAAGCGAGCAAACGCACATTTCAGCGACGATTTGCTGAGTTCGCTCCTCAACGAGCCCATTCCTGGTCAGGGTGTTTTTTGGAGCTCGGTAGGCGGGAAACCTTACCCAGTCAGTCTTCGCGTACTCTCGTTCGAGAAGATGTTCTCGATGCGTGACCATGACTACAACCAACCCGCAGGCCACACTTATGCGCAAAAACTGCGAAATATCTTCTCCAGCATGCGGCAGGTAGTGTCAACGGCCCATTTTCCGGTCGCTTATGGTCAGGGTGACTTGCTCCCCACTGACGAAGGTGAAACGGAAGTCGCGGACATCATGGCGAATATTGAGCAGCAGGCGATTAATGGATTGCACGCGAAACAGGAGACGCAATCAAAGCTTCGGTCAAAAAATGGACTTCCGTGGATGGGAGTTCAAGAAGTCCTTAAGGATGCTTTGCCTGAACAGATGGATGATCGCGACCAGTTCGCATATAACCTTGTCCCCAAGGCGCTAAACGCGATGTTTGGGTCTCAGGGACAAGGCTGGGAATCGTACAAACATCCATCTACGGGTAAAACGTGGGTGAGGCTTAAAGAATGAAATCATGAAAGCATCGCATGCGACACAAGAAGCGCTCAATGGGATTTGTCCCTATTTCACGATGTTCCCGCTGGTCTTCCCACTAAATATCCTCAAGCGATGGGCGCGGAAAGGAGATCAGGTGCTTGATCCCTTCTGCGGCCGTGGGACTACCAACTTCGCGGCTCGATTGGTCGGCCTCAGTTCGTTGGGTGTGGACTCTAGCCCGGTTGCGGTGGCAATTACTGCATCCAAACTCGTTATGGCCACCGTCGATGACATCCTCACGGAAGCACAACAGATTCTCGCCAAGCGTGAAGTCCGATCTATTCCGACTAGTGAGTTCTGGCGTTGGGCTTTCCATCCAACTGTGCTGGATTCACTGTGCCGATTCCGGGAGGCATTCCTAGAGAACTGCTCAACAGCGCCACGCATCGCACTGCGCGGCATTGTCCTGGGTGCGCTGCATGGTCCGAAGCAAAAGACTTTTCCCAGTTATTTTTCCAACCAAAGCCCTCGCAGCTATGCGCCAAAGCCCGCCTACGCGACGCGCTACTGGCAGAACCGGGGTCTGTCTCCTGAACCGGTGGATGTTCTGGCTGTCATTGAACGGCGAGCGAAACGCTACTACGGAGTATTATCCGAATTGACGGGAGTTGTGAGGCTGGCTGATAGTCGCGCCTTAGAGGCGCTCCAACCAGAAAATCTAGAATCCCGCTTCGATTGGGTGATCACTTCTCCCCCGTACTACGGCATGCGCACCTACATCCCTGACCAATGGCTGCGCAACTGGTTTGTAGGTGGCCCCGATGCTGTTGATTACACCAACCGTGATCAGGTAGTTCACTCAAGCCCTGAGGACTTTGCAGCCGACTTGCGACAAGTATGGTGTAACACCTCGGGCGTGTGTGGCGATCACGCTACCATGGTCATCCGCTTCGGCGGCATCACCGACAGGCGTGTAAATCCACTCGATCTCATCAAGAATAGCCTAAGAGAGAGTGGCTGGCGCATCACGACGACCCGCAAAGCCGGCTCAGCCACGGAAGGAAAGCGACAAGCTGATACATTTCTCCGCACCAAAACAAAGCCGTTAATCGAGTACGACATCTGGACCGAGAGATGTGGCATTCCACATTAAAATCCAACGTACCACGGAGTAAAACAAAGAACAGTGATCACACATGAGTAGCTGGCGGGATCAAATCCTGAAGGAGTTCACCCCGAAGGTTGCCCGGCTCACCCTGGTGGCCGATCCGGACGGACTTCTACTTGAAGAGGGAATTCTCGAAGGGATCCGCGAGCGTGGCTTCGAGCTGATCCCTTTTGATAACCATGTCACCTTCCGCTACGCCTACGAATCGAAGTTCCGCTCCTACTGGGACCGGGGCGAGTACACGGACCTCGTGGTCGTATTGCGTTCTCAAGCCGGCGACCTCAGTGGGTTGCCCTACGATCTCCTCCAGGCTGGCCGCAGTCTATCCTTCAATCTTGGCGATATCTTCCCAAGCCTCAGCTACCCGATCGTAACCGCTCTGGATCGGGGAGATCTCGACGTCTTATATGAGGCACAGGCGCGGCATGCACCTGGTCAGTTAGGCGACAACGCCACCAAGGAGTTCATCCTCCGGCATGTCTTTGGAATAGCATCCGAGCTGATCAAACGCCCATCGGACCTCTTGTGTGTGCTTCTGCGCCGTCACTACAGCGGTCAGCGCATCCCAGCGGCGCTGGATGAACGTTTGGTCCAACTCCTGCGTCAGAGCAGCGTCTTCGATGGCTGGCCCCTTGAGACGCTGGTTCCAGATCGGGAAGCTTTCTTCACATTTCTCCAGGAGCGATGGCCGATCTTCCTCGATCGCCTGGACACCGAAGAGGCCGTTGGCGTTCATGAAGACGCGCAGCCCTACAATTTTGCCATTGAAGGGCCTCTTGATCTTCCATTCGACCACCATGACATCCGGGTTTACCTCGACAACCTCTTCCTTGAAGGTTTGCTGCACTCCGTCTCCCACGATCATGCGGACACCCTGTCCAAAACCTGGGCAGGCATCGGTGTTCAAACCACCCCGATCGAGGACCGATCTCGTCGCCTGGGCAAGCTCACCGCCAGACTGAAGGCATCTATTCCAGCCGATGACGCAAAGTACACAGACTGGTTTCACTTTGCCCATGGATGGGCGGAGCTGGTTCTGCTCATGAACGAGCAACCAGATGCTGTCCTCGGGGAGATCAGCGAGAACGCCAAGAGCCTGCAGGCGCAGGTGGACGTTGTTTTTACTGCCTGGCTTTTGAAGCGGTACGCAGGGCTTGCCAGCTTGCCGCCGGTGCCTCCGGTGATGTTGCATCACCTCCCATCGTATCTTGCCCGTCAGGTGAGAGAAGGCCGCAGCGCGAAGATCGCACTGCTCGTGGTGGATGGCCTTGCCATGGACCAGTGGCTGGTGATCCGCAATGCGCTCGCTTTGAGGCAAGCCGGTTTTCGATTCCGAGAGCAAGCGGTCTTCGCCTGGATTCCCTCCCTTACATCCGTTTCCCGCCAGGCTGCCTTCTCCGGCAGGGCTCCTGGCCTTTTCCCAGAAAGCATCTGGACCACAGACAAGGAACCGGCTCTATGGATGCAGTTCTGGGTCGATCAAGGCCTTATGCCAAACGAGGTCGTGTACATGAAGGGGCTGGGCGACGGCAATTTGGAGAATGTTGCCGAAGCGCTTTCCCATCCCAAGGCAAGAGTCGCCGGGCTGGTCGTGGACAAGGTCGACAAGATCATGCACGGGATGGAACTGGGCGCCGCCGGGATGCATAACCAGGTAGGCCAGTGGGCCGAACAGCCCTACCTGAGCGCACTCCTTATTCTGCTTCTGGATCGTGGTTTTCGTGTCTATCTAACTTCTGATCATGGCAATATCGAAGCGGTGGGTTGCGGCAGTCCAACGGAAGGGGCCGTGGCAGATTTGCGCGGTGAACGGGTCCGCATCTATCCCGACGCAGCCTTTCGCGCCAAGGTAAAGGAACGCTTTCCGGCCGCATTGGAATGGAATCCTATCGGTCTCCCGGAGAACTACCTCGCTCTCCTGGCGCCTGCCCGGCAGGCCTTCGTTCGAGAAAAGCAGCGCATTGTGTGCCACGGCGGCATTTCCATCGAAGAGCTGATCGTCCCTCTGGTGCAGATCGAGAGGGGGGAACAATAGTTACGCGACTCGACAAGCTGGGCATCAAGCAAACAATCCAGAAGCGCTGGATGGATCGGACTCTTCGCTTGCTCTTAGCCGGCTTATCACCGGAGGAAATCAGAAGCGATCTGGATGTGTACCTTGCTACTCAGAAGCAAAGCGGCGGTGTTGGCAAGAGAGGTGAGCAGGCGTACAGGAAGGCGATAGGAATCCTCGCCTCCTGGTTCTCGCCCTTGAAGGAGCTATCTCCTTTCCGAGATGACGCTCTCTCGCTGGCTCGTACGCTGCCTGAGAAGATGTGGCTCCCTCTGCACTGGGCTGTGATCTCTGCCGCGTATCCATTCTGGTTTCAGGTGGCCAGGCAAGTGGGGCGCTTGCTAAATCTGCAGGACCAAATCACCAGAGCCCAAGTGTTCAATCGCCTGAAGGAACAATACGGAGACAGAGAGACTGTTGATCGCGATGCTCGTTATGTGATCCGTTCCTTCGTGGCTTGGGGCGTCCTGAAGGATACCGAGGTTAAGGGTTGCTACGAGCAGGGGACAAGACAAACAATTACAGAAAAGAATCCGGCGATCTTGTTGCTTGAAGCGGCTCTCCACGACACCCCGGAAGGAAAAGGCACGCTTCTGGCGCTCTTTAAGCACCCAGCATTATTCCCATTTACGCTTCCGCCCTTGACCGCAGAGTTTATTGCCCAACACGCGGACCGCATCGAGGTATTTCGACAAGGATCGGAGGAAGACCTGTTAGCACTGAAAGAGCAATGACTCGATACTTCTCATTTCAAGTGGGTAACATACCAGTCTGCGACAGGAGAAGACATGCTGCCGCAGGCTGTTTAGTCCAACTTCCCTGTCATCAAGGCGATGATGATCTTAAAGAGTCTTGTCAGTCCTGGGACCGCCAATGACCCCAGAGACCTTGTTGCCCTAACCCGGATTATTCACCAGGACTGCGACAAAGGGCCCCTTATGCTGTAAAATCAGCC